>JAISXE010000194.1 GCA_031270615.1 Spirochaetia bacterium | reverse complement strand
CCGTAACAATCACAAGAGATGGCCCCGACTGGAATACCGGTCCTTTAGCACTCTGCGATTCCTCTACCGGCAAAGAGCTTTGGCGTGTGGAGTACACCCGGAGTATTGGTGACAGCCTGGATCTCCAACTGCAACGCAGATATGAGGAGTTCGCAACACCGATAGAATCGCTTTGGTGGAGTCCCGATTCCGTACAAATTTATTTTGCGTTGTCCGACGGCACTTTTTTCCATTATGACGCTGCCAGCGGCCGCCTTGTCAGGAAAATTGCTTCGGAGAATTCCATCAAAGGCGCGGTAAGTCCCGATAACACAATTTTTGCCACCGGTTCCGTTGACGGGACCCTTACTCTGTATACTGTGGATACCGGCCTGCCGCTGCGGACGCTGAATGTCCACAGTGACGCAATAGCTTTTTTGGAATTCAGCGCGGACGGCCTGTACTTGGTTTCCACTTCTGACGACGGCATTGTCTGTGTTGCCGATGTCAAAAGCGGCAAGCCCCTCATCACCACTGCGGGCTGGGGATTTTCCCTCAGCCCAGACGGCAGGCGCATTATGATTTCCGGTAACGGCAAATGCAGCCTCTGGGACATCACCACCGGCAAGGAAATCGCCTCCTTTATCGGCTTTACCGACGGCGAGTGGGTCGTTATCACCCCCGACGGCTTTTACAACGCCTCGGCCAGGGGGGACGAATACCTCAACATCCGCGTGGGCAATAGGGTCTACGGCATAGACCAGTACCGCTACCGCTTCTATCGGCCCGACCTCGTCAAGCTGGCCCTCTCCGGGGACGGGGCCGCCTACAACGAAGCGCTGCGGGAGGCGGGCCTGAGCCTGAAGGACGCTTCCGGTTTTGTGCCGCCGCGCATCACCCTGGGCGGCTCCGCCGTAAGCGGCGGCAGGCTTGCCCTCAGCGCGGTGGTGCGGGACGAGAACCTGCCGGTAAGCAGCGTCTGGGTGCTTTTGAACGGCAGGCTTGTCGCGGGAAAAAGCCAGACGCGCGGGCTTACCAGGACGGGGATCGCCGTAAGCGGCAGGGATAAAACCGTCAGCTTCACCCTGGCGCTGGATTTGGACCGGGGCCAGAACGTTGTCGAAATATTCGCCGCCAACGGCTATGCCGAGGGCCGCCTCGCGCTGAACCTGGATTCCGGGGAAAGCCCCGCCGCGCGCCCCGATCTGTGGATACTCGCCGTGGGGATAAACGCCTACCAGTCCCCGCTTTTGGAGGATTTGGGCTACGCGGTGAACGACGCGCGGGAAATAATCGGGGTGTTCAAAAAGCAGGAGGGGCTGCGCTACGAGAAAGTCCATTCCCTGCTCATCGCCGACGGCGAGGCATCCGCGCCCACGGCCGCCACGATACGGGCAAACATCGGTTACTTCCGGCAGGCAAAGGACAGGGACGTGATACTGCTTTTCATCGCGGGCCACGCGGTGAACGGCGGAGACGGGGGGTACTATTTCTGCGCCTCCGACACCCGCTTTGACGCGGGCGAGAACCTGGTGCCGGAAAGCGCCATTTCCCACAGGGAGATCAACGCCATCCTTGACATGCCGGGGCAGAAGCTGGTGTTCATCGACACCTGCCATGCCGCCGGTGCGGGGAAAACGGGGACGGCTGACCCGAACAGCTTCGTGCGGGAGGCAAAGGAACTGTACCCCGTCATATTCACCTCCAGCCGGGGCGGGGAGCTGTCCGCCGAGGACCCCAAGCTCCGGCACGGGCTTTTCAGCTACGGGATCATCGAGGGGATGAAGGGCGCGGCGAAGTCGCGGGTAAGCAGCTCGATCATGATGAAGGGCCTTGACGCCTATGTGTCCGAGCTGGTAGCCGAACTCTCCGGGGGCAGGCAGAACCCGGTTACCGTCACCCCGGGGGGCTACAACAATTTTGTCATCGGGGAAACAAAAACCACTGACCGCACTGACGAAGACTGACAGGAAGTAAGAGAAGAGTTTGGGCGCATTTTTTTCGGCTTCGCCGCAAAAAACCGGGCTTTCCGGGGGTTTCGCCCCGCGCTCGGCCATTAACCTATGTATACGCCAAGGGCTTTTTAGGGCCTCTTGCCCGGAAGCATTGCTATCACAGACACGCTCTCGCGTGCGTTTGCTGGGGCATGCGCGTGGCCGCTTCGCGCCCCTTCAATCCCTTGCGCGCTGCAATCGCCCTGTTGCCTGTATTTCCCTCAACGCTTTTCTATGGGCTCTCGCCGTGCTGCCTGCAAGATGAACACGCTTTCGCGTGCCGCATAACGGCGTCTTGCGCGAAGAAACCACTGACCACGCTGACGAAGACTGACAAGGGCAAAAAAAATTTTGATCTAATGTCCGTGTTTTTCCGTGCCTGTCTGCGGGGTCAGTGGTATACTTGACCGTGCGGAACCACTGACCACACGAACAATGACGGACGAAGACTGACAAGAGCAAAAAAAATTGATCTAAAGTCCGTGGTTTTCCGCGCCTGTCTGTGGGGTCGGTGGTTCCGTGACTGCCCGTGGGGCGCCAGGGATTGAAGCGGAAATCCCGCAGGGCGCGCGAAGCGCGCACGAGGAATTGGAGCGGAAAGCCCGGTTTTTGGCGCGGAGCGCCAAAAAGGCGCAAATATTTTTCTTAACTTGTTCCTCGTTCCTCATTCCTCATTCCTCATTCTTCCGTGTGGACGGTGGTTTTTTTTCTGGCTGATATAGTTAAAAAATGCTTATCAAAAGAAAAAATCTGTGATACACTTTCGGGTATGATAGCAATAATTGGTGCGATGGACGGCGAGATTGCCGAATTCCTCGCGGTGCTTGAAGGTAAAAAAGAAGAAAAGTGGACGGATTTCACATTCTATGTCGGCAGGATCGAGGGCAGGGATGTGATTGTCGTGAAGTCCGGCGTGGGAAAGGTTATGGCTGCCCTGGTGGCCCAGCATGTCATTGAGGTTTACAAACCTGACGCGATTATTTTTACGGGGCTTGCGGGGGGGCTGAATTCCGAGCTTGAGATCGGGGATATCCTTGTGGCGGAGGACTGCGTGCAGCATGATCTGAACGCCATTTCCCTGGGGTTCCAGCGGGGGGAGGTTCCGTATTCGCCCTACAGGTTCCTGGGCTGCGACAAGGCGCTTCTCGACCTTGCCCTGAAGTACAAGCCGGAAAGCGGCAAGGTCAAGAAGGGGCGGATTCTGACGGGGGACCAGTTTATCACGAACCGGACTTTGAAGTCCCTGCAGTATTTGTATGACGACCTTGCCGGGGACGCGGTGGAGATGGAGGGCGCGGCTGTCGGGCTGGTGGCAACGGTGAACAAGGTTCCTTTCCTCCTTGCCAGGATAATTTCCGACCGGGCGGATACCTATGCCCATATCGATTTCGCTTCCTTTTTGCCCAAGGCGTCGCGGATTTCCCTAAGCCTCATCCAGCACATCCTGCGCGGGTTTGCATGAGCGGCACCGGGAAGTTTCCCGCGCCGGGTTTTGAGCTTGTTTCCGAGGGGGACCTGGAGGAGTTCCGCAGCAGGGGGATCTTCCTGCGGCATATCAAGACAGGCTGCGAAATCTACCACGTCCTGAACGCGGACACGGACAATCTTTTTTCCTTCACGTTCAAGACCCTGCCCAGGGACGATTCGGGGGTGGCCCATATCCTGGAGCATTCCGTTCTCTGCGGGTCGCGGGGGTTTCCGGTAAAGGACCCGTTTCTGCTGCTGCTCAAGGGAAGCGCGCATACCTTCATGAACGCTTTCACTTTTCCCGACAAGACCATCTATCCGGCTTCCAGCCAGGTGGAGGAGGATTTTTACAATCTTTTTAAGGTGTACGGGGACGCGGTTTTTTTCCCCCTCCTGCGCCGCGAGGCTTTTTGGCAGGAGGGGCAGCGCCGCGAGATCGAGGGGGGAAGGCTCTCCGCCGTGGGTATCGTCTATAACGAGATGAAGGGCAATTATTCCACGCACGATTCCATTGCCGGCGAGTGGGCGTACCGCGCGCTGTTTCCCGGCACGCCCTATGCCTTTGACTCGGGCGGGGAGCCTTTGGCGATCCTTGACCTTGGCTATGAGGATTTCAAGGCCTTCCACGCCGCGTATTACCACCCTTCCAACTGCCGGATTTTCCTGTACGGCAATATCCCCACGGAAAGGCATCTTGCTTTCCTAGAGGAGAATTTTCTGTCCCGCTTCGGGCGCGCCCAGATCCAGACGGACTTCGCCCCGCCCCGCAGCTGGGATGCGCCGCGTTTCCTTGAGCGCCTGTATCCCGCGGGGGAGGGGGAAACGGAGGAGGCTTCAAGCTCCGTGACGCTGAACTGGCTTTTGTCGCCGGTTACCGATCCGCTGAAAGTGCTTTCGCTGGAAATCCTGTCGGAGATTCTTCTGGGGAATCCCGGTTCGCCTTTGCGGAAGGCCCTTATCGATTCGCGGCTGGGGGAGGACCTTTCGCCCGTGACGGGCATCGAAACCGAAATGCGGGAGATGGTTTTTTCCGTGGGCCTGCGGGGAACCTCCCCGGGGAAGGCGGAAAAAATAGAGGAATTGGTATTTTCCGTTCTCAAAGACCTGTGCGCCGCCGGCCTGGATGCGGAGCAGGTGGAGGGCGCGCTGCGGCGCGTGGAGTTCTACAACCGGGAAATCAGGGAGGGCGCTGCTTTCGGCATGCGCCTGATGAGGAGGGCCCTGTGCGGCTGGCTGCACGGCGGGCATCCTGAGCGGACCATGAAATTCCGCGCGCGCATGGACGATCTGAAGGCCATCCTGGGCCGGGAGAAGCGGTATTTTGAAAGCCTTATCGAAACGCAGCTGCTGGGGAACCCCCACCGAACGACCCTGGTGGTGAAACCCGACCCGGGGCTTGCCGCCCGCAGGGAAGCCGAAACCCGGAAAAAACTCGATGCGGAGGCGGCCGCGCTGGGACAGGAGGGATTCCGGCGTCTTGAGGAGGAGCTTGCGGGCTTCAAGGCCTTCCAGGAAACGCCGGATTCCCCTGAGGCCTTAAAAACGATTCCTTCCCTGCGCCTTGAGGTGATTCCCCGGAAACTGGAAAACATCCCCACGCGGAAGGTGGATATTCCGGGGATACGGGAAAGTTACGCGCACGATTTATATACCAACGGCATCGTCTATGCCGATTTCGCCTTTGACCTTGGGGACGCGGGAAGCGGCTGTTCCGGGGATATGTTTGCGCCGCTTTTCGCCTCCGCCCTGCCGGGCCTGGGGGCGGGGGGCAAGTCCTATGACCGGATCGCCCGCGAGCTGGCCCTGAAAACGGGCGGCTTCCAGACCCTGTTAGAAGCCGGGGCAAGCGCCGGCGAGCCGGAACGGGTGCGCCGGTTTCTTTTCCTGCGCATAGAGGCTCTTGAGGCCGCTTTTCCCGAGGCGCTTGACCTGGTGCGGACCATCCTGCTTGAGCCTGACTTTGAGGACGAAAAGAGGCTTCGGGATATTTTCCTGGAATGCTGCAACGCGTTCAAGTCCACGGTGATTCCCAGCGGCAACGCCTACGCTGCTTCGCGGGCGGAGCGCCGCCTTTCCCTTGCGGAACGGGTGGAGGAGTCGTGGAAGGGCATCAGCCAGTACCAGTTTGCCGCGGCCCTGTCCGCGCAAAAAGCGCCCGCCGAAATGCGCGAAAACTTTATGGCAATCAAACGGAAATACATCAACCGGGGCAGGCTTATCGCGAACTATACCTGCGAGGAAAAGTCCTGGGCCATGGTGGAAAAGGCTTTGGAAGGTTTCGCGGCTGCCCTGCCCGGGGGGGGCGCTGTGGAAGCCCCTGCGGGCGTTCCGGTGCCTCCGCAGGGGGCGCCTCCCGCAGGGGACGGCAGCCAGGCCAACCGCGCGAACATCGAAGCGATAGCGGTTCCTTCCGATGTCTGTTTCGTGGCAAGCGCCGTGCGCGCCGCCCGCTTTGGCAGCCCGGAACACGCCCATGAGGCGGTTCTGGCCCATCTTCTTTCCACCGGCTTTCTGTGGGAGAAAATACGCATGCGGGGAGGGGCTTACGGCGCTTCCTGCGCGGCCCTCGGCCTGGACAGGGTTTTCTCGTTTTCCTCCTACCGCGATCCGAATATCGTTTCCACCCTGGAGGCCTTCCGCGAGGCCGTGCGCGATATAGCGGAAAAAGGCGTTGACGCGGAATCGGCGAAGAACGCCGTCATCGGCACGGCGGCGCGGGAAATGAAACCCCTTTCGCCCAGCAGCAAGGGCATCGTCGGTTTCCGCCGCCGCCTGTACGAGATGCCGGACGAGCTGCGGCAGCAGCGCCAGCGCCTGGTGCTGGACACCCGGCCGGAGGATATCGCCGCCGCGGCGGCGAGGATTTCCGCCGCCTTTGGGCAGTCGTATTCCGCCGTCATCGGCGGCAGGGAGGCGATTTCCGCCGCCGCGCAGACCCTGCCCGATTTAAAGAAGAACTACCTTGAGCTGTCCTTGTGACCCGCCTTGCGCGAAAGACAAAAAAAACCACCGGCCCCGCGGACTTCTCGCACAAAATTCATGCGTCTGTGTTTGTCCGCGCGGTCAGTGGTTGACTTCTCTAAGCCCGAACCGGGAATCGCGCCCCTACGCGCCCGTCATAACCCTCGCGGAAGCGCTTTCGCGAAGCGCCTTGAGTTTCGGGCCGAACTCCTTCATGTGCGGGGCCTCCATGTGGGCCGCAAGGTCCTTTTTCGTCTCCCATTTTTCGACAAGGGTGACGCGGTTTTTGTTTACCTTTTCCTGAATGCCCAGGGGGGATTTGTATTCCACGGCAAAGCTGTATTCTACGCAGCCTGTTTCCGCCAGAACGTGCTTGCGCAGCTCCTTGCTCGTTTTCAAATACTCTTCCATTTTGCCCTCTTTGATGATGAACGTGCAGACAATGTGAATCATACCCTTCTCCTTAAAAAAATCACTGTGATAGCGCCTCACAAAAAGCGCGAATAATCAGAACCCCCGCGAAACTGCCGGGGTCCGTCATGCCAATTGTTTTTTCCCGGAATATCCCGGGCCGCCCGTGCCTTGCCATAAGGCCGCGGCCTTCCTCAAGGCCCTTCTGCGCCCCCGCGGCGGCCTTCGCGAGGACATCCCCAAGGCCAAGTCCCTCCCGCGCGGCCCCCTCCGCCGCCTGCGCGGCGGGATACAGCACGTCCAGAACCGTCTTGTCCCCCTGGCTGGCCCCGCCGAGGGCGGCTATCGCATCGGCGAAAGCCTTGATGAACACGGCCATATCCGCTGCGCCGATGGCCGGTTTTCCCGACACGGCCTTTCCCGCCTTCATGAAGCCGGAAGCCAGCAGCGTGCCCATAGTGGAAGGCGCGTTTTTCCCGATTTCCATGCCCGCCAGGGCGAACATTTTTCCCGGATCGGCAGCCTGCTCTTGGATGGCGGCGGTCTTTTCCCCGATATGGGCAAAGGCCTTCGCCATTACCATGCCGAGGTCCCCGTCTCCCAGGGCCGCGTCCAGCCTCGTCAGCTCCTCCCGGTTTTTTTCCATTATTGCCTTCAGTTTTCCGAATACGGCCGCAGCCTCGGCCTTTCCGATTTCTTCCGCCATACCGCGCCCCCGCCTAGGCCTGCTCGAAGAAAGGCGTGGATGCCGGGGCCAGCAGGTGCTTTTTCAGTTCCGCGTCCAAATGAAAAACCGAAACGCTGCATCCCGCCATTTCCATGGACGTGGCGAACTCCCCCACATAGGTTTTGATGACGGCGACGCCCCTGTCGGCCAGCCTTTGGGCAACGCGGCGGTAGAGGATATACAGCTCCTCTTTGGGCGTAGCGCCCAAGCCGTTTACCAGAACGGCAACCTCGTCCCCGGCGGCGTAGGAGTAATCGGCGAAGATCTTATCCATCATTTGATCGGCAATGGCGTCCGCGGGCCGCAAGGCCTCGCGAAGCACCCCCGGTTCCCCGTGGATGCCCATGCCGATTTCCATGTCCCCCTCGTCAATGGTGAAGTTGGGCTGCCCCACCTCGGGAATCGTGCAGGGAGAAAGCGCCACGCCCATCGTGCGTACCCGCGAGTTCGCCTTCTCCGCGATCCTTTTTACCTCATCGAGGGACGCGCCCTCTTCCGCCGCCGCCCCGGCAGCCTTGTAAACGAAAAAGATGCCCGCGATGCCCCGCCGTTTTCCCTCCTCGCCCTTTGGCGAGCTGGCAATGTCGTCGCAGCCGATGACCTTTTCCACCCGTATGCCTTCAAGGTCGGCCATTTCGGCGGCCATGGCGAAATTCATCCTGTCGCCCGAATAATTCCCGAAAATGTACAGGACGCCCATGCCGGAGTCGATGGCCTTGGTAACGCCCAGCATATTGTCCGCGCTGGGCGACTGGAACACGCCGCCGACGCAGCAGCCGTCAAGCAGCCCCGTGCCCACATAACCCAGGAAAAGCGGCAGGTGGCCGGAGCCGCCGCCCGAGGCGATCCCCACCTTTTTCTTTTTCCCCGCGTTCTTCCTGACAATGCAGCGAAGGCTCCCCCCCGCGCGGTCCAGCCTGTCAGGATGGGCAAGCAGAATGCCTTCCAGGGTCTCATCGACGAAACTTTCCGGCGCGTTTATGATTTTTTTCATGTTTTATTCCTTCAAGCCTGTTTTTTCGAGCGGGTTATGGCGATGATATCGTCCACCATTTTCTCCACCGAGTACGAAGGCGTCCAGCCGATTTCCTTCGCGGCCCTGTCGCAGCCGATCACCCACTCCTTGAAACCGGCGACAACCGCCATGATGTCGGGCGCCGGGGCGAAAGTGAACTTCGCCTCAGGAATGACCTTTTTGATATACGCGATCATTTTATCGACAACGACATTGCCCGAGGCGATATTGTATATGCGGCTCTTTGCCTCCCGCGCCCAGGCGAGTTTGATAAGCGCGTCCACCGCGTCTTTTATATACACAACCGGATAGGAAGTGTCCTCCGTCACCTCAACGGCGTAGGCCTCGCCCTTCGCCGCCTTTTCGGGAATCAGCGAAGTAAAAAGGCTTGCCGAACCCAGGGCCACGCGCCCCGCGCCCGTAACCGCCGCGAAACGGACAGCCCGGAAATCCGCCCCGAAGCGGCGCACATACAGAAGCCCCGCAAGCTCCGCCATTTGTTTCGAGACCCCGTACCACCCGTCCGCCTCCAAAGGCATATCCTCGGTGATGGGCTGCGGCAGGCCCCTGCCGTACACGCTGATGGTGCTGGCAAAAACAACCCGCCTGCCGCCGTTCTGCCGCGCCGCCTCAAGCACGTTGTAAGTCCCGCCCACATTAATGGCGATGGCCGCGTGCGGGTCGCGGTCGCAGCCCGTGGTCAGAATCCCCGCCAGGTGGATAATGGGGTCCCCGTTCCCCGACTCCGCGACAAGCCCCGCGATAAGCTTCTGGTCGCGTATATCGCCCTGCCGGAATTCGGCCCTGCCCTTCCAGCCCTCAAGAACCGCAGCCGGCGGCGCGTTGTAGTCGAAAGCCAAAACCTTCTTCCCGTCCGCGATAAGCGTATTCACCAGGGATTGCCCGAGGAACCCCCCGGCGCCCGTAACAAAAACAGCCATACCTGCCTCCTATGGTTTCGCAAAAGTAAAGTCGAAAATCAGGAAAAGTATAGCACAGTCTCCTGCAAGAGTGAAGTAAAAAGTACCAAGCAAAAAGCACCAGGTAATTTCAAGAGCGGGGAATTGGGCGCGTTTTTTTGCCGCAGGCAAAAAAAACGGGCTTTCCGCTCCAATCTTTTTTGCGGCAAAGCCGCAAAAAAGGATTTCCGCTACAATCCCTCGCGCGGAAGAAAACAAGCGAAACCACTGACCACACCGATAAACACAGACAGGGAATTTTTTTCCCCTCTTTTGTCGGATCCCCGTCCGTGTGGTCAGTGGTTTCCTGGCCGAACACGCTTTCGCGTGCCGCATAACGGCGTCTCGCGCGGAAGAATAAGAAACCACTGACCACACCGATAAACACAGACACGAAAACATTTTTTTCCCCTCTTTTGTCAGATCCCCGTCCGTGTGGTCAGTGGTTTCCTGGCCGAACAGCCCCCTTTTTTTATCAAAAAAAACGCCCGCCGGAAGCCTTCAAAAGCCTGTTCGCCACGGCGCGGCCGAGGCCCTCCTCGGGCGGGCATTCGGCAAGGATGCGGTCGCAGCCCAGGGAGTCAAACACGAAAAACTCGGCGTAGAGCCTGCGGGCGTATTCTTCCACGGATTTCATTTCCCGCACCAGGACATGGCCGGACAGAGGCGCGGCTTTTTCCCCCAGCGTTAAAACCCCGGTTTTTCCCGCGCAGCCGATCATCTTCGGGTTCCATGTCCCGGTGGGAAACAGCAGCACCTCCGCCCGGGGTTTGTAGTGCGCGTATTTCATTCCCGGCGCGGGGGGCGCTTCGCCGGGAAGCGGGCTTGCAAGGCCGCGCACAAGGCAGTCTTTGGCAACGGCGCGCAGGTCCTCTTCGCTGACGCCGCCGGGCCTGAGGATTTCAAGCCCGCTTTCCGTTATACGCACGATGGTCGACTCAAGCCCGATGCGGGAATCCCCGCCCCGGATAATCGCATCGGCGCGGCCCTCCATTGCCGCGCGGGCCATGGCGAAACTTGTGGGGCTGGGTTTGCCGGAAACATTCGCGGAAGGGGCCGCCACGGGAACCCCGGCGGCTTTGAGGAAGCGGTAAGCCGCCGGGTCGGAGGGAACACGCAGGCCCACGGTGGGAAGGCCCGCGGTAACCGCGGCGGGAATATCCTGGTTTTTTGGCAGGACAAGGCTCAGGGGGCCGGGCATGAAAGCCTTGATAATTGCCGCGGCGCGGGGTGTGACGGAGGCAAGGCGGGCAAGGCCAAAGACCTCCGCCGTGTGGACAATGAGGGGGTTATCCTGGGGCCTCCCCTTTGCCTGGAAGATTTTCGCGCAGGCCCCGGCGTCAAGGGCGTTGGCCCCGAGGCCGTAGACGGTTTCCGTTGGAAAAACAACAAGCCCCCCCCGCCGGATTATTTCCCCCGCAGCGGAAAACCCCTGTGCGTCTGCCTCCAGAATAAGGGTTTTTTTCGTTTCCATGGCCAGGTATGGCAGCCTTTGCCCTCACCACGCTTTGGGCTTGAACCACTTGGGCGCATATATCTTTACCGTGTCGCCGGACTGCACTATCGCGTAAAAGCCCGCAGCCAGCGCGTGCTCCTTTACCCGGTCGTCCATGATGGCCCCGGCCACTGCGCCCAGCAGCCTGCGCCCGTCATGGTGCTCGTCAAAATAGCGGCGCAGCTTTTCCATCCTCTCCACGTGCTGCCTGATATAATCGAGGCCCAGGTCGGATTTGATCTCCACCACCATCGAGGCGTCCCCGTCTTCGAGCAGGGCGTCGATTTCGGTAAGGGTTTTGCCGGTGGCCGAATCCACTATCCTGATGTTCCGGCTGGCTTTGGTGAACCTGTAGCCCAGGGCCTGGAATTTCTCAAGCAGGTTTGGCACCACAAGATACTCCGACAGCTTCCCGAACTTGTTGCCCAGATCCCCCACGATGCGGGAGGCCTCTTTTAC
>JAISXE010000135.1 GCA_031270615.1 Spirochaetia bacterium | reverse complement strand
GCAATCGCGGTCGCGGTTTATCGGCCTTTCGCGATTTCCTGATTGCAACCACTGGGCGAAGCCCCGCAAAATCACGCAATTTCCGTGATTGCTGTGCCCTGTGGTCAGTGTGGTCCGTGCTGTGTGGTCAGTGAGGTCTTTCGGTTTCTCTTATTCTGTTGTGCAAGGCGGGGAGTTATTTAGGGATAGGCTCTTACTCCAGCGCGCAGGCGCGAAGCCGCTCGTTTTTTATCCCTAAACGCGCCATAAAACGCATGCTGCCTGTTTTTTGGGACAAATCATGGCAGCAGCGCATACACGGCCCAGTTTGCCGCGGCGAAAGCCGTCCAGAGCGCATAGGGGGAAAAGCCCTTTCCCGCGCCGGGCGAAGGCGGGGCGGCGGCCCGCGCCGCCTCCCCGCCGTTTCCGTACACAGCCGCGAAAAGCCTGTCCAGGCCGCCCCAGAAATCCTTTCGTTGGATTTTAACGCCGCAGCCCGTTATCCTTTCAAAATCGGAAAGCATCGCGGAAAAGATTCCTCCGGCCCTGCCGGGGAACCGAAGCTGCGGCCTTACTGTCAGGCGCGACAGATACACAAGCCCGATAAGCGTCAGCGCCTTGATAAGCCCGGAGTCCAGCGCGCCTTCCGTAAGGGGCCAGGTTCCCAGCATAAGGAGGACCTTCCCGAAAGGCCGCAGGCAGTGGAGCGCCGTTACCGAAACAAGAAGGACGGTGCCCGGCAGTATGCGTATCCTCCTGCCGGAAAACCCCGCGATCGCCACATACAGGGCAGCCAGAAGTGTCTTCGCGGCAAGGGAGCGGCTCGCCACAAAAGGGAACACCGAAACAAGGCCGCAGACAAAAATGAAATGGGCCGGGCGCGCCGCGCCCGGCGGTGGCGGCCGCCCATCCGCGCGCGCGGCCGGCGGCTGCAGGGCAAGGGCATGTATCCACGCCGATTTTTCCACCGCCGCCTGGGCGAGAAGGCCCAGGAAAAGCCCTGCGGCAGTGCCAATTGCCAGAAAGGGGGGCGCGATAAGGACAGCCCCCTCGCCCAAAAAGAAAAAGCGGGCGAGGACTATCTGCGTCATGTTGCTCGCAAGCGAGCCTATGACGCCGATTCCGGCAAGGCTCATCCTTTCGCGGAAAAGCCGGCCGCAGCCAAGCATGGCGAGCACGCTTGCGAGCGTCCCTGCGGCGGAGAAGAGGAAAATATACGAAAAAAGGGCGCCGCCCACGACGGCCTGGCCTGCGATTTTCAAAAGGCAGAGGGCCAGGGTAAAGCGCGGCGGCCGCAGCCGCAGCGAGACAAGAAGCGGCAGGTTGGCCAGGCCGATCCGCAGAAAGGGGAGGGGCTTGGGTATGAGCAGCTCAAGGGTGGACAGGAAAAGGCAGAAGGCGCCGAAAAAGGCAAGCTGTTTTTCGTCAATACGAGGCTGCATCCACATCCCCCCCCTCGGCGGGTTTTTGCCCTTCGACCCGCAGGAACACGCGGTTGGGCAGGCAGGCAATCCAGCCGCCGCGCTTCCCGATATGGCCCATGGAAATGCAGAGCTTGTCCCTGCACGGGGAGTCCAGTACCGATGCCTCCCCGCCGCGCAGCGCGATGCGGGTTTCCCCCAGGGGGCCGGAGGCGGAAACCTCGAGTTCCTCGTCCAGCGAATACACAAGGGTCTGCGTCCCGTCCTGGATGTAGAGCCGGCCGCCGCCGGGTTCCCCGCCGTAGGCATACAGAAAGGAAAAAAAACTCAGGGCGGCGCCTAACGCAAGAGCGCAGGCATCCCAGGCGCGCAGGCGGGTTTTCATGGAAAGCTACAGCAGGCGGCGGCGGGCCGGTTGGAGGAACGGGGGCGTTACGGGGGCTGGCCGCGATTCTGCTTTCACAAAACCGCTGCCAGCCCGTGCATCCGGGGCAGCGCCCCCGTAGAGGGGGCAGCGGAAGACCCGGCCCGTGCATCCGGGGCTGGTCGCAATTTTGCAGGGCCAAAATTGCTGCTCGCCCATGCATCCGGGGCTGGTCGCAATTTTGCAGGGCCAAAATTGCTGCTCGCCCATGCATCCGGGCAGCCCGCCCGCGTTTTTTGGCCGGGGCTGGAGCGAGGGGGAGACTTCCCCCCCTGGGACCAAAGGCGTCACCGTATTCTCCGGAAAAGGCCGAAGCCGTCTTCCTCGTTGACCGGGAACAGGAGACCCACGAGCAGGTACACGGCGATTCCCACGCCCAGAAGCACGGGAAAACCGCTGGACACGGACAGTATGCGCGCCAGGGCGCTGCCCGCGACGGAGAGGCCCCCGTTCATGCCCCAGGCCCAGGGCATGAGGTGGGGTTTGGATTCCTGCAAGGCGTCCAGGCCGTTTGGGTAGGGTATGCCCATGAAAAAGGCCACGGGGGCGATGATAAGGGCCGAGACAAGGATGCGCACCGGGATGGTCGAGGAGTGGTAGGGCGAGAGGACGCTGTCCAGCCCAAAGATATAGAAGAACAGCCCCGCCACGACAAGCGCCGCCGCCGCGGGGATTATCCACCTGCGGTATTCCTTGAAGCAGCTCGATCCCAGGTTGCCTAGCGCCGAGAAGATCAGCATGACGGTGATGACGATGCTTGTGGAGTAGGTCGGGTTGGAGAGGAAAACCGACAGGCGCTGGATTAGGTAAATTTCGATTAACATGTAGCCCAGGCCCAGGCCCGCGTAGTAGAAGATGACGCCGACGGTGCCCCTTCGGTTTTGGGAGATTTCCTTCCAGCGGACGAGCACGGGCAGGAGGATGACGATAAGCCCGAAGATGCAGGCCTGCACCAGCATTCCAAGGAGGAGGAGGTAGCCCCATTCCTCGGACACGTCTTCCATTTGGTCCAGGTACATGGTGAGCCTGTCGAGTTTGAGAAAACCCGAATAGTAGGGCCGCGAATCCTTCATCGGCCTTATGTCAAAAACATACTTCTCCTCTATGGCCCGCGCGTTGCCCGCGAAGAACTCGGGTATGGAGGTGCGGTACATGTCGGCGTTGGTAAAGCTTTCCACGCTTGTGCCGTTCTGCCTGCCGAAGTGGTCCTCGTACACGCCAAGGAGGATGCCGATTTCCCGTTTGGGAAGGTTCCCGCCGGCCACATAGAGCGGCTCGAAGGAGCGGGTTTTCACGAAATTGTTTAGGTCATACAGGTCCCCTTCGGTGAAGGGGGTTTTTTTGACGAGGATCGTCGTGGTGGACATGAAGAGGCCGAAGGCGTAGAGGCTGCGCTCCGGATCCCGCATTCCGGCTTCCTTCATGGCGAGGATAACGGTATTGAGCAGCTTGAGCACGTTGCGGGGCGGGTTCAGGCGGTCCCACACTGTCAGCGAGAGGATGCCGCCTGGTTTCAGGCTGGCAAAGTATTCCTTGAAGGCTTCTATTGTGTATTTGTAGTCCTCATGCACGGGGTATCCGCCGGAGTCGGAAAGCCCGATGGAGTCGACCAGGCTGATTTCAATCAGGTCGTAGGAATTTTCATGGTCGAGGCAGTAGGCCCTCGGCTCGCCCTGGATCACGTTCAGTTTGTCCGACTTAAAAAGGCCATTGGTAAAGCGGGTGATGTTCCCGTCGTTGCGGAGCAGGTCGATCATCTCGGAAGACGGCTCCACGATGTCGATTGAATTCGCGCCCTTGTAGCGGGCAACCTGGGCGTTGATGCCGCCGCTCAGGTTGACCAGGAGCACGTCGGGCTTGGAAATAATCGTATAGGGCGCTGCCATCGGCAGGTAATCCATGTAGGCCCGCTCGTCGTCCCGGAGCGTCCCCATGATGCCGATGGGGCCGGATCCGTCGATGAAAAGCCCCCAGTAAAGCTGGCTGGAAATGTTCGGGACCTTCAGCGCCGCGTTGTCCGAAAGGCCCGGCGCGAAATGGAAATACTGCGAGGCGTAGACATGGAACTCCCCGCCCGGGCCGTAGGAATGGTGGACCAGTTTCGAGTCCGGATACTTGCGCACATAGCTGATCGCCTTATAGTCGGACACGCGGATATCCCCCCAGAAAAAGGCGAAACATACCGAACACAGCGCCGAGGCGACAAGGGGCAAAAGCTGGGCCGCCGTGAACTGGAAACTGTAGGTCAGATCGTCCGAAATGACGCAGGTAAAAAGCGCGGCAATGATGGCCAGGCCCAGGATCGGCAGGATAAGGTACTGGGGGGGCAGGAAAAACATGAAAACGATAATGAAAAACCCGCCCACGCCGGAGCCGATCATGTTCCAGAAGTACACTTTCTGTATCTGGCCGCGCAGGGAAATAAAAGCCACGCCGGTAAAGGTGGCGATTACAAAAAACGGCAGGCCGTAGATAATGTAGTACGCGCCGATAAACCAGAGCTGCCGCGAATCCGAAGCCAGGAAGACTGGATTGAACGGCACAAGCTGCGCGATGATCACGGACAGGGACATGAGAAGCGGCAGGCTGATGGCGCAGACGGACAGAATGGCTTCCGACTGGCGTTCCACCCACTCCGAAAGGAAGGTAAGGATTATTCCCGACAGGCCTATGCCAAGCAGGGCCGTGGAAATAACCAGCGACCCGAAATTCGACCAACTGCCCACGGAAAAAATCCGTATCACATACAACTCATACGAGATTCCCGCGACGGAAATAAAGAAAAGCGCGATAAGTTTGGAATTTTTATTCATATACGGGAAAGAGTAACAAATCGCGCGGGAATTCTCAAGGGAGCGCGGGGGGGGGCAGCAATTCCGATTTCAAAACGAAAATCACAAGAGCCTTTCCCAAAACCCATTTATAATTTCACTCCGATTCGGAATTTTGGCGCCTTTTTGGCGCTCCCGCGCCAAAAAACGGGCTTTCCGCTCCAATTCCTCGTGCTTGCCAGGTGCATGGGCGAGCAGCAATTTTGCTCGGCCATTAACCTGTGTATACGCCAAAGGCTTTTTAGGGCCTCTTGCCCGGAAGCATTGTTATTACAAACACGCTTTCGCGTGCGGTTGCCGGGGCATGCAAAATTGCGACCAGCCTTCGCAAGCCCTGCGGGATTTCCGCTGCAATCCCTGGCGCATGGGCGAGCAACGATTTGCGAAGCAAATCGTGACCAGCCGGGCTTTCCGCTCCAATTCCTCAGCCTGCCTGCGGCAGGCTTGCGGGATTTCCGCTGCAATCGCCCTGTTGCCTGTGTTTTCCACAGTGCCTTTGTATGGGCTCTCGCCATGCGGCCTGCAAGATGAACACGCTTTCGCGTGCCGTATAGCGGCGTCTGGCGCATGGTTGCCCGCAGGGGAACCGCCTTTGGCGGTTCCCCCCAAAATGTTGCGCTCTGGGGCTGCAAGCATGTTCCGCGTTGCGGGAGGCGTTTGGTTTGCAAGCGTCTTTTGGCGGCAAGGGCGCAACATTTTGACCCCATCCGGCACGCGTAAATGGCTCTTGCAATCGCGGTGGCCGCGGCCGGCGGTGGTAAAGACGCGCATTTGCTTCGCAAATGCCGTGGTGGCGGAGCCCGCGATTTTGCTCGGGATGCATGGGCGAGCAACGATTTTGCCTTGCAAAATCGTGACCAGCCCGGCGCAAAATCGCGTCCGCCTGTGTGCGGGCGGGAACCGCCTTTGGCGGTTCCCGCGTTTGTTGGTTCTGAGCCGCGGCTCGGTGTCAAATCTTTGCCCCTCTGCCACAATTAATCACGGAAGGATATCAAGGTGCAGTTTCAAAAACCTGTCCTGGTGCAGGAACAGCGGTTACGCATGAACTCCCAGCTTTTGCAGAGCATCCAGATCATGGCGCTCCCCTTGCAGGATCTGCGGATCAGGATTCAGGAAGAGCTGGAAAAAAACCCCGCGCTTGAACTGCTTGAGGAGCCGCAGAGCCTTTCCCTGGAGGAGGGGCAGAAGCGGAATTCCGAGGAGGATGAGTATTTCGCGGACTCCTCCGACCCCGGTTTCACGCGGGGCGCCGGCTATGACGAGGAAGGCGGGGACGCCAAACGGCGCTTCATGGAAGGCGCCCTGTCGCGGCCCGAATCCCTCCAGGACCACCTCCTGTGGCAGGTGCGGCTCCAGCCGGTACGGAAAGAGCTTATAGAGGTATGCGAGCTGCTTATCCGGAACCTTGATGAAAACGGCTTTCACCGGGAAAAGCCGGAGGTGCTTGTCCCCGAAGGGAAAAAGCGCTTCCTTGGGGAAGCCCTGCGGCTTGTGCAGAAACTTGATCCCGTTGGGGTTTGCACTTCGGATTACCGGGAATCCCTCCTGGTTCAGGCCGCCTCCCGGCCGGACGCGCCGGAATACGCAACCGCCATCCTCCAGGATCATTTTGAGGCCCTCGAGCGGGGCAGGCACAAGGATATCGCGAAGATCCTGAAAATCGAAGAGGAGGATGTCGAAGAGGCCCTGCGGTTCATCAAAACCCTCACGCCCTTCCCGGGCAGGCTGTATTCAGGGGAAACCCCGCGCTATGTCATCCCCGATCTTATGCTGAAACTGAAAGACGGGCAGTTCGTGATTATCCTGAATGACGAGGAGATTCCCGTGCTGGGGGTAAATCCTTTTTTTGCGGGTATCCAGGATTCCCGCGCGACAAAGGAAACACGGGAGGTAAAGCAGTTCGTCAGCGCGAACATACGCGAGGCCCGCCTGTTCATCAACAGCATACAGCAGCGCAACCAGACCCTTCTGAAAGTCGCGCGGGCGATTGTCGAGTTCCAGCGCGAGTTCTTTATCCGCGGGCCCAAGTCCATCAAGCCCCTTACTTTGAAGGACATAGCCGCCGAAATCGGCGTGCACGAGGCTACCGTGTCCCGCACCACGACGGCCAAGTATATCCAGACGGAATGGGGTATATTTGAGCTGAAGTATTTTTTTTCCAATTCCATTTCGGGGACGGGTTCCTCGGGATCGCGTTTCTCGAAAAAAGGAGTCAAGCAGATTATTAAAGAGATCATTGAAAAAGAAGGAGGGCAGGGGCTGTCTGATCAAAAAATCTCGGAACTGTTGTCCGGGCGGGGAATTTCCCTGGCGCGGAGGACTGTGGCAAAATACCGCAACGAGCTTGACATCAGTTCTTCGTATGAAAGGTAAACATGGAGGCGCACAATGACCGTAGAAATCAAATCAATCCACTTTGAACTTCCCGACGATTATCGCGAACTTTTTGAAAAAAAACTGCATAAAATTGAGTTTGCACAGGACATAATTGTAAGTCTTGTCTGTACGGTATCAAAAACAAAGGATTACTCCCTGGAAGCGGATATCCACTTCCGCTGGGGGGCCGTAGCCCATATCAAGGCGAATGATTTTGATTTGCACGAGGGCATCGACAAACTGTCCGAAAAAATCGAAGCGAAGGTGGCAAAGGAAAAAGGGAAAATCAAGGAACACACAAAATGAACACGTTTACCGTTCTGGATCTGCTGAACCTTGATTTGAAGGAGCACGACGCGCTGGATCTGCGCTGCATCGCGGGACGGCCGGGGCTTGTCCGCCCGATAGAAATACCGGATGTCAACCGCCCGGGGCTTGCGCTTTCCGGGTTTTTTGACAATTTCGCCTTTCAGCGCATCCAGCTTTTTGGCCGGGGCGAATACGCGTATCTGGAAAAGCTGTTCGCCGAACACTCCTTCGCGTCGGTGGAAAGGTTTTTCCAGAACGAAATGCCCTGCGTGATTTTTTCCCATTCCCTTCTGCCAAGGGAGGAGTTTATAAAAATCTGCACGGCTTCGGGCTGTCCCCTCCTGCAAACAAGCCTGACAACCACCGATTTTTCCGCGCGCATCATGAGGGCCCTGTCCAATGTGTTCGCGCCGAAGGAGACAATCCACGGCGTGCTTGTGGAAGTTTTTGGGGTGGGCGTGCTTATCACCGGGGACAGCGGGGTCGGCAAAAGCGAGGCGGCTTTGGAGCTGATAACGCACGGGCACAGGCTTATCGCCGATGACCGCGTGGAAATCCGTTGCGTTTCGGGGAACATCCTCCTGGGATCGGGCGCCAATAGGGTCATCGGGCACCACATGGAGATACGCGGGCAGGGCATTATCAATATAACGCACCTGCACGGGGTTTCCGCCATCCGCGACAAAATGGAAATACAGCTTGTGGTCCACCTGGAGAACTGGGACACCAGCAAAAATTACGACAGGCTTGGCGATCTTGATGTCACGACCGAAATCCTGGGGGTGAAAATTCCCTTTTTGAAGATTCCCGTCAAGCCAGGGCGAAATATCCCCATTCTCATCGAGACTGCGGCAAAGAACGAGCGCCTGAAAGAAATGGGGTATTTTTCCGCCAAGGAATTCAACCAGAACGTGCTCAAGTGGCTTGAAAGCGAAAACGCAAGAACGATATATTTACAGAACAGCGATTTATGACGGAAAAACAGGTTACTATAAAAAACCGCGCCGGAATCCACATGCGGCCCGCAGGTCTCATTGCGAAAGTGGCAAGCAGGTTTGTCTCCCACATCAGCATGATCAACGAGGCGGACAACGAGAACATAAACGCCAAATCGATTATGGGCATCATAACGCTGTGTGCCCGTTACAACACGACCCTGCTTGTCCGCGCCGAAGGCCCCGACGAGGCGGATGCCGTCCAGGCTATTTTCGATCTTTTTGAACAGCGTTTCGAGGAGGACTGATCCCTTGCGCCTGTATCTCGCCTTCCTGCTGCTGTGCGCCGGCGGCGTGCTGCGCGCGGACGGGGTGCCCTTTGATTTTGTCCAAAGCATCGAGAACTCCCAGGTAAACGTCCGTATCTCCGGCATAGACGAAGCGGCTCTGTGGTCGCACATCGTGCAGGGATTCCGGGCGAGGGTGCAGTACACCCTGCGGATTTACCAGGATGCGGAGCGGCCCTCGTTTTTTGGGGACCGGCTGCTTCTGGAGATGGATCTGGTGCAGGAAGGGCGTTGGGATGTCTTTGGTTCCTGCTGGGAGATCCGGCATACCAACGGGCAGCGCGTTTTTTATCAGGACTGGGAGGAGTTTTACGGGAATTTTTGCGAACTGAATTTTCCCCTGCTGGTTTTTTCCGGGGAGGAAAAGCTCTACATGCTTGCCCGCGTGCGTTTCCAGAAAACAGTATTCCGGCCCCCCCTGAATATCCTGCAGGTTTTTTATTCGGGCAGCGATCTCCAAAGCGCCTGGCGCAGGTTCGGTGTGCCGTGAAAATGCGCTGGAAAGGCAGCCAATCCGGCTCCCCCGTCGTGATCCTGGGGCTTTTCTTTTTTTATGTGCTTCTGGTTTCCCTGGTGCTGTTTTTTTCCAGCCGGGTCTTGCAGGACTTTGCCCTGAACAGGAATATCGCCCTGTTTGTCATCGGCGGCCTGACGGTCCTGTTCAGCTCCCTGCTTTTGTTTACCATAGGATTTCAGGGGTTCCAGCTTTTCCGCGCCGGTTCCGCGGAGAAACCCGGCGTGCGGTTCAAACTCCGGCTTGTGGTTTTTTTCCTGGTCATCATCGTTTTCGCCTCCGCCCCCCAGGCATTCCTGTCCGTCAATTTCATCAACTCGGCTTTGCGTTCCGTTTTTAACGCGCGGGTTGACAGCGCCTTGCAGGACGGCCTTGCCGTGGCAATGCACTACTATAACGAGAAAGCGCAATACATGGAAAAACTTTCCGGGAATGGTTTTCTTGCGAACATCGTGCGCGACTGCGACCGTGACGGCGAAGCGGCCTGGGACAGCCTGAACCTGGCGCTGCCCTCCGTAAGCGCTTTCCAGGTTTTTTCGGCGGCGGGCGAGGAGATATACGAAAACGGCAACGGGGAAATCTTTATCGCTTCCGGGGACGCCCTTGCCGCCGAAGAGGGGCTTTTGCCCCGCGAAATACTGAAACAAAACATAAACGTTTTGCGGTGCAAGAAAGAGTTCAAAAACAGGCGCGGCGGGTTTTTCGCGGTTGTGACGGTAAGCCTGCCCGAAAATTTCGACCACTACGCCGAAAACCTGACCTCGACCCTGGAGACCTACCGCCAGTTCGAGCAGTACCGCTCCGCGTTCCTTTTTGTGATAACCGCGCTGTACGGGCTTTTCTCCTTCCCCCTTATGCTGCTGGCGGTTCTGGCGAGTTTCCGCCTGAGCGATGAGATTGTCCGGCCCCTTGTCAATTTGGAGGAGGCCACCCGCAAAGTGGCGGGGGGGGATTTCTCGTTCCGCATCCTCTCGCGTTCCCGCGACGAGTTGTCCCTCCTTGCCGATTCCTTTAACCGGATGGTGATGGAACTGGAAAAGAGCCGCCTGAAAAGCATGCAGACCGAAAAAGTCGCGGCCTGGCAGGAAATCGCGCAAAGGCTGGCGCACGAAATAAAAAACCCGCTGACGCCGATCAAGCTTTCCGCCCAGAGGATACTTAAGCGTTACGGGGAAAAAACAGAGGATTTCGGGGAGGTCCTTCAGGCGGCGGCCGGGGCCATTATCCGCGAGGTTGACGGCCTGGACGCGCTTTTGACGGAGTTCCGCAACTTCTCCCGCCTGCCCGCCCCCCAGCCCCAGCCCGTCAAGCTCAAGGATTTGATTCTTGAGGCAACGGCAGCCTACCGCTACCGGGCGGAAAACATCGCGATACACTGCGAGGAGGTAAGCCCGGCGATAACGCTTTCCCTTGACCCGGGACAGATCAGGCAGGTTTTTGCGAACCTCGTTACCAACGCTATAGACGCGATGCACCGGGGCGGCGACATTATTTTCCGGGCGGATATTATCAGAAAGGGCAACACCCGCTATTGCAGAATCCAGGTGGAGGACACGGGCGAAGGGATTGCGGCGGAAAACACCGCGCAGGTTTTTAATCCCTACTTTACAACCAAGAGCTTCGGAACCGGCCTGGGCCTTTCCGTTGTCGAAAGGATTATCTTTGACCACAAGGGCCAGATATGGTTCGAGTCCCATCCCGGCGTGGGAACGACGTTTTTTATAGATTTGCCGGCGGAGAAACAGGATGAACAAAGTGCTGGTAATCGATGACGAGCCGGGGATACGCTCCGTTTTGCGCGATATTCTTATGGACGAAAAATACACCGTCTTTACCGCGGGGGACGGCTATGAAGGGCTCGCGCTTCTGGAAAAGGAAGAGGCCGACCTTGTTATTCTGGATGTGTGGCTTCCCAACATGGGCGGCATCGACGTGCTGAAGCAGATAAAGGAAAAGGCCCCCGGCGTGCCGGTCATCATGATCTCCGGCCACGCGAATATCGACCTCGCGGTAAAAGCCGTGAAACTGGGCGCCTTTGACTTTCTCGAAAAACCTTTAAGCCTCGAAAAAATCATCACCATCGTGCGCAATGCCTTTGAAATGGAGCAGCTGCGCAAGGAAAACCTGTACCTGCGCAATTCCATGCTTCAGCAGGATGAGATCATCGGCCAGGGCGAGGCGATTGCGAAGGTGAAGGCCCTTATCGAGCAAAGCTCCCGCACGGATTCGCGCGTGCTCGTTACCGGCCCCAACGGCACGGGCAAGGAGCTTATCGCGCGGGAGATCCACCGGAAAAGCCGAAGGGCCGCCGGGCCTTTCATCGAGGTAAACTGCGCCGCGATTCCCGAATCCCTGATCGAGAGCGAGCTTTTCGGCCATGAAAAAGGCTCCTTTACCGGTGCCGTGTCGCGCCGCAAGGGGAAGTTCGAGCTTGCCCACCGGGGAACGCTTTTCCTTGACGAGGTAGCGGATATGTCCCTGGGAACCCAGGCCAAGGTGCTGCGGGTGATTCAGGAGCTTAAGTTTGAGCGCGTGGGCGGGGAAGATTCCCTGACGGTTGACGTGCGCATCATCGCCGCCACAAACAAAAACATCCGCGACCAGATACAGGCCGGGAAATTCCGCGAGGACCTCTTCTTCCGGCTAAACGTCATTCCCGTCCAGGCCCCTTCCCTTGCCGAAAGGGTTTCCGACATTCCTCTTCTGTGCGACTACTTCATGCTCAAGTTCAAGCCTGCGGGGGAGGCCAACGCGCGGACCCTCTCCGCCGAGGGCATGGCCCTCCTGTGCGCCCATCCCTGGCCGGGGAACGTCCGGGAATTGAAAAATTTTATCGAACGTGTTAACATCATGACTGACGAGCAGTCCATTTCCGCGGAGACGGTCAAATACTACCTGGATGAGGTCGGCGTCTCGGGAGGAAGGGGTGACGGACTTGGAGAATACGGTGCCATGTCCCTTACCGATGCGAAGGAAGCTTTTGAGAAGAATTTCATTGCGGCAAAGCTGAAGAGTTTTGATTACAATATTTCAAGAACCGCAGAGGCGGTTGGCATGTATCCGAGCAATTTGCACGGAAAAATCAAACGCTATGGGATAAGAGCTGAAAAATGAAAAGGCTAACGGCACGGCAGAAAGAAATCCTCGACTTTATCGGGGATTTTATTCAGGAACACCGATTCCCTCCCACGATACGGGAGATTGCCGAATATTTTCAGGTTTCCCCAAAAAGCGCCCACGACCATATTCTCGCGCTGGAGAAAAAAGGCATTATTGCTTTCAGCAGGAACCTTTCGCGCACCATTGAAATTCTTGACGCTTCGGGCATACGGGACGGGAGCGTGCGGAGGGTCCCCATTGTCGGCACGGTTGCGGCGGGCAATCCGATTTTTGCCGAAGAAAATCTGGAGGGGTATCTGCACATCTCGGAGCGATCCCTGAAGAGCGGGGAGTATTTCGCCCTGCGGGTAAAAGGGAACAGCATGATAAACGCCGGCATCTTTGAGGGGGACATGGCAATCATCTCGAAACACAAGGAAATCCGCAACGGGGACATAGTCGTCGCCCTGGTGAATGACGAAAACGCCACCCTGAAAAGGTTCTTCGAGGAAAAAAACCGGGTGCGGCTTGTGGCGGAAAATCCGGCATGGACCCCGAATCCCCGCTACGAACAAAAGAGCAACGTCGTTATCCTCGGCCGGCTGGCCCTTGTGATGCGTTCCTATGAGTGAGGCCGCCTCCCTTCAGCCCCTGTACCTGCTTCTGGGGCCGGAAACCGGGAAAAAAAACGCTTTTATTGCCGATATCCGCGCGACCCTTGCGCGCGATGCCGGGGAGGCCCTCGATGAATATCATTTTTACGCTTTTGAGACCCCTGTCCCGGAAGTTGTCGCGATTTTGAGGAACGCCTGCCTTTTCGCCTCCCGGAAACTCGTCCTTTTTTCCTGCGCGGAGAATATCCGCAAAGACGGCGATCTGGCGCTCCTCGCCGAATACGCGAAAAACCCCGCGCGGGACGGGGTTCTGGTTTTCACGAGCGACGGCCTCCAGGTTGACAAAAAACTTCTTGGCTGCGCGGGCGCGAAGGGCACCCTGAAGTTTTGGGAGCTGTTCGACAGCGAAAAAAAAGGCTGGGTCGTCAACTGTTTCCAGCGCCGCAAGGTCAGGATAGGCCCCGACGCGGTGGAGCTTTTTCTTGAGCTGGTGGAAAACACCACCGAGGAATTTGAGCGGGAATGCGAGGCCCTGTGCCTTTTTAAGGGGGAAGGCGCCGAAGTCACCTGCGCGGATATCGAGACCTGCCTGTACCACAGCCGACAGGAAACGGTTTTTTCCCTTTTCCAGACTGTCTGCGCCCTGGACCTTGAAATGTCGCTGGAAATCCTCGGCAAGCTGCTCCTTGAGGGAGAATCGAAGCCCCCCGGGCTTCTGGCGGGCCTGCTCTGGCAGTTCAAAAACCTTCTGGCGTACACCAGGATGCTTGCGCTCAACGCTCCGCCCGAGGAGGCTTTTGCCCGCCTGAAAATCACCTCAAAACGCAACCAGCGCATGTACGGCGAAGGAGCGAGGAACTTCTCCCCGCGGCAACTGGAAAGCATCATTGTCCTGTGCGCGGATTTTGACGAGGAGCTGCGCTCCGGCGGGGGAAGCGAAACGCAGTCCCGGCTTCTGGAGCTTTTTCTGTATAGTGTTATCTGCCGTAAAGGCCTGAATTTTCTGAACCAACAGGATGGAATATGAAACGTATTTTTAAAACGATAAAACTGTTTGCCCTTGCCTTTTGTGTGTGCATGCTTTTTTCATGCGGGAAAAGCGTATCCATCATGACGTATAACCAGGCGCAGAAGGCGCGCGTAAAAAATGTGCTGGTTTACAACAAGCATGATGTTGAAGTGCTTGAACGGGGGAATTTTTTGACCATCAACAAAGTAAACAAGGACGTGCTGACCGACATCCTGCAAACCGAGTATCTGAACATACAGCTCCTCCTGAGCAATATCAATAACGCGAATACGACAAAACTGAGGGACGGCTATGAATATAAAAAACAGAAACTCTTTGTATCGGATATAACCGGCATTCAAATCATGGAGGATCCCGATACCACCGGACGCCTGATCTACGATCCGACCCATCCGGAGGCGGTACGAACGGGAAAGCTTGCCGGTTTTGTGAAATTCCCGAATATCAACGTAAAAGAGGAATACATCGAACTTATTGACTCATTGCAGCTCTTTAACGCGGTTGCCGCTTACGCGCGGACGCACGACGCCGATATAATCATAAGCGAGCTTTTCCAATCCGACAAATGATTCCCAGGAATTCAAAGTATCAATAAGTTTGTTATGAAAATTTTTAAAAATCTCCTAAAACTGGCCAAATTGTCCGCAATTCGGCCAGTTTTTACCTCAAAAACCTTTTATTCAGCAGCAAT
>JAISXE010000112.1 GCA_031270615.1 Spirochaetia bacterium | reverse complement strand
CGCGCCAAAAACCGGGCTTTCCGCTGCAATTCCTCAGCCCCTGCGGGGCTTGCGGGATTTCCGCTGCAATCCCTGGCGCCCCACGGGCTGATTGCGGACCTTAACTTGTTGACAGTGCTGGTTTACTCCAAATTCCCCGCTTTTGCCCGTGAAGTCGGCATCAAATCCGCGTGGTCCAAGACGCATGGGCGGGCAGCCTGTGGTTTCGCTTATTCTTCCGCGTAAGGCGGGTTATTTGCAGTGCAGTGCTGCGGATAAAATCCCCGAAGCCCTTAGGGTCCGGGGAAGGTTTCTTAAAAAAGGTTATTTGAAATAGAACGTTGCCGGCTGGGAGCTGAACGGCGTGCGCATATGCTGGGCGTTAACCTGCCGGTCAGGAACGTTGCCCATGTTGTTCTTTACAAGGCGTACTCCCATAAAAGCCGGGGACTGCCCGACCGTTCCGATGCTCCAGGCCTGCTCAACAATAATCTTCCATGCGTCCTTGGCGGCCGCGATCTGTCCGGCTTCGTCGGAGGCATAGGCCTTGCGGATAAGGTCAAAGGCTTTCAGCATTTCCGGGTCATCCGGCTTTTTCCCCCTGGCGCCGTTGGAAGCGTACCACTGCGCGTAGGCCATTCCCATGTGGGCCTCGGCAGCGTCAACGGGTATCGCGTGGCGGGGAAACAGCAGAAGCATTTCGGAGCCGTCGGTCGCCCAGGTGATAAGCTGGTTTTCGTTGTTCGCGTCGCGGGTAAAAGCGAGGTTGCGCTCCAGTTCCTTCACGTCAAGGTCAACGCCTATCTTCCGCCACTGCTGTTTTACCATTTCGCCGATCTTGGTGTATTCGACAAACTGGCCGCCAACGGTGATAAGCTCAAGCCGCAGGCGTCCTTTTCCGTCCAAGCGCAGGCGGAAGCCTTCAGAGTCTTTTTTGGTCAGCCCAAGGCCGTCCAGAAGCTTGTTCGCCTGGGCGGGGTCATACTGCGCCCATTTTTTGTTGTACTCCGCGCCCGGCGAGTAGAGCGTGCCCGGGGCCGGGGCGATGGAACCGGCGACGCCGACGCCCAGCCAGATGGCCTCGTTGAGCTGGTCGCGGTCTATGCCCAAAGCCAGGGCGTGGCGGAAATCCTTGGTTCTGAGCCACTTCATGATTTCAGGATCGCCCACATAGGAGTTGCCCACATGGATGGCGCAGTCCGCCCCGTTGGATGCCGGGTCAAGGTGGACGGTGTAATTGCCCTTTGCCTGGTTCTCGAGGAACACGGGCAGCTTCGCCAGGTGCATGTGCCGCTCTTGAATATCAAACTCCCCGGCGATGGCCCGGAGGTTGGCGACCTCGGCGTTTTCCGCCAGGGTCAGGGTAACCCTGTCAATGTAGGGAAGCTGGTTCCCCTCCGTGTCGACGCCCCAGAAATAGGGGTTGCGTTCCATGGACCAGGTGGGGGTGTTGATGGGGCTTACGGTCTTCCAGGGGGTCAGGACAGGAAGCTCCGGGTTCAGCGCCCAACTGTATTTCATCCTGAGCCAGGAGACCCAGCCGTCAAAACCATCGGCCTTGGCCTTGGCGTTTACCGCTGCCTCCGAAGAATACTTGGGCAGGAACTGTTTCAGATAATGCGCGGGAGCGACGCAGCCGCCCCAGTTCTGAAAGGCCCCCCGGGTGGAAAACCCCGCGCCCACGGAGGTGCTTCCCGCAAGCTGGTACACGAAGAAAGCGTAGGGTTCGGGAAACTCGAAAGCCACGGTGTAGGCGTCTATCTTCCGCATTGTTCCGGCTTTGCCGTTTACCTGGAATTCAAAGAACGGGGTCGGGACGATCTGTTTGTTCATGTAAATATCGTTGTACCAGAACATAAAATCGTCGGCCGTCAGGGGCGTGCCGTCCGACCACTTCGCGCCCTTGCGCAGATAGATGGTCGTTGTTTTGCCGTCTGCGGAGACTTTCCAGTCTTTGGCGAGGGAAGGCTCTATTTTGGTTCCCGTATAGTCGAAGGTAAGAATCTGGTCGCTGTTGACGATGCGGTTTCCGTTTTCGTGGTCGGCGGGTCCGGTAAAGGCCCGGCGCCAGTTTCCGCCGTATTTGCCGATTTCATGGACGGGTTTGACAACCAGAAGGTCCGAGGGTTCCGGGAGCCGTTTTGACAGCTCGGGCAGTTTGCCCGCCTTGACCTGCTCGGCAAGCGCCGGGGCTTCTTTGAAGGATTTGGGGAACTGGGCAAGGTCCCGGATAAAAACGGGTCCTTCGAGTTTCCCGATTAAAGACGCGCCCCCTTGGGCCCCTCCGCTTTGCGCGGGCGCCGCCGCCGGGGCGGACGGGGCCGGAGCCGGCTTGCTTTCACCGCCGCCGCCGGCAAAGGCAAACCCCGCCGCGCACACGCACACAAGTATAGCCGCAAGTAGTTTTTTTGACATAAAACTTCCTCCTTAAAACTTTAATCGACCGCGCAGGGCAATCCTGCCGGTAGTTTACGACTTCGCTTTTATACTACCACAGCTTTGCGGAGAAAGCAATTTTTTTTGTCAGCAATTGCAACTATTCAGCCGGGGAAGAAAACCACTGACCACGCTGACAGCTCCAAGTTGTGGGCCGTCTGGATATACACATAGGCCGGTATTCCCTGGGTTTTTGCCGGGGGAGAGGTCCCGACGGGGATTTCCGTGATGCGGTCCAGGCACACAGGCGCGTACTGTTTTTCGGTTTCCGCCTGCTTGAGGCCGAAGACCAGGTGGGATTCCAGGCCGCACACGAGATGCGGCGGCAGGAAGGCAAAGGAAACCGGTTTTTTGCCCGGCCCGGTGTGGCTGGGCGCGGCGAGTTCCGCGTTTTCCTCCGAGGGGCTGTCCAGGAGCACGCTTACTTTGTTCTTTGGGGGCGGGGCGTCTTTGGGCAGGACCTTGTCCAGCACGGAAGAGAGAAAGCGCCGCTGCCATTCGGGGATGGCGGCCGTGCGGGGCCGGAGCTCCGCCGCCATAAGGGGCAGGGGGCCGTTGGGGTCGTTGCGCAGGACGGGGAGCCGGAAATTGGGATTGTCGTAGCAGTAGCCTTTTTTCTGGTAATCGTAGCTGAGGGGCGTGGTAATCCTGCTTCATGGCGGCGATGTCGGCTGCTATGGTGCGCGGGTCAACGGGCGTCCCGTATGCTGCCGCATAGTCCCCGGCAAGGGACACCGTCGTGGGATAGGCGCCTTCCCGGACTTTCTTGTCGATAAAATACATTCTGTGGACGGACGGCTTAAACGGCACCAGCGCGGACATTTTTTTAATGTAATTTAGAAATCCACCGCCTATGGCGGTGGTCATGGGCAGATGGCTGTGCCGTAATAGCGTAAAGGCGGCAAAAGAAGAAGCCTGTTTTCGTAAGGTAGCACTTAATGGTCTTGGGATGAAGTAAGGAAAAACATAACGGTAAAGTATTGCGAGGAACAATCTGAAAGGGTTTGAAGATTATGAAATTAGAGGATAGCCCCTTTTAGGGGCTGAGCAAGCCACCGCCTCTGGCGGTGGCTGTTGACTCTACTTGCAGAGGGTATATGCGGTAAGTATGAAATTCATTTCATATGTTTTGACATAATTTTATAATCATGATATTGTTTTCATTGTACCTGCGGTGGATTGCGGGGAATGGAAAGGGGGGAGGAAAATCAGGTAGTTCGAAAGAATGTGGGCAACGGTGCCAGCGTTGCGGGAACAACAGTATCGGCCAATAGCGAACATGAGGCACGGCAAAAATTCCTGTCGGGCCACATCAGCAGTGGAACCACGAAGTACAAAATCGTTTCGGTTGTCAAAACAGAATGATGGTTGCGGACGGAAGGTTTGAACAATATCAGGATAAGCATTTACAATGAAATTTGCTTCATGTGTATTGACATACTATTCTTAGTATGATAATATATTCAGTATGTAGTGAAACAGTGTTTTCTTGCTATTCAACTACCATGATTTTTGAATAACGAGAAAGCGGTGGAGTCTACAGATTACCAAAAAAGGGAGTCCATTATGGGTTTTTTTGATGATGTATTTAAGATGGCGGCGAATGCGGGAGTGAATGCCTTGATGAAGGAAGGCACCGAAAAATTATTTGAAGATACAAGAGCGCGGATCTTGGAACTTAATGAATATATAGCGATTGTTGTCAATACATATAACGAACAACAATTACGGAGAGGCGGCATATGGAGCGATTTGAATTTACTTGCAAATAAACTACAAATGATTGAGGATTATATATCCGAGCAAAGTTGTATACCTTCCAGTCGACGCGATAACAATCATATCAAGAGGGAGATTAAAAGAGAAATGCAAACTGTGGATAATCTGTACAATAGAATATCCAGGGTCGCGGGAGTGGCACAAACAGAAACGGAAGAAGATGAAGATTTTGATGACGAAGTCGATGATAGTGTTATTGATAAGCCGGATACTCCGAATACTCTGATGGCAAAAGAAGCAACAGTGGATACAAATGCTATTACTGCTATTCCGGAGGCAGGACAAAGTTTAAAAAATGATTCTGAGGGCACAGGCGTTATAGAAAATAAGAAGGAAGGCGCGATAAAGAAATTCTATGAGTTGCTTCAGGCAACCCTGAATAAATATGGTCTCGATCAATTTGGCTATAATATTTGGTTCAAAGATATCCCCCGGAAAAAGTTGGACAATGCGAAAACCGTCATGGGGGTTCAAGCTGATGAAGAAGTTTTGATTCTGTTCGATGATACGGCTTTTGGTTCGGCAAAAGACGGCATGCTCATAACCACTTGGGGCATTCGCTATAATGAATCGCTATATTCAAAATGGAACATATCATGGGAAGAATTAAAGACCTATCATGCGGAAGACGAAAAAAAGGCCGTTGTTTTAAAAAAATTACACGCTGATTCGGAGAAGAAGATAATCAAGTTTGCGTGTGCAAAACCACATCCTAAAATGCTTGCGGAGTTTATAAAAAATGCTGAAAAATTATTCATTCCTAAGGCCAGCGGCTGAAGGATTTTAGGCTTAAAACGAACAATGCTGTGGATTAAATTTTGAGACGATTTTTGGAGATAATCTGTCTATCGTTTTCTTAAACTATTGCAATGATTGTAACCTTAGAGTCATACGGAGGATTTCATATGAAAATCAAGATTATCGCGATTGGCGCAATATGCGTCATTGCCGCATCCTGTTCCGTGACAAAGACTGTCTCAGTAGGGGAGGGCGGACTCACTATAAAAATTCCCAGTGCATGGGAGCAGAGTTACGATCTTGAAGATCACTTTCTACTTGGTAAACAATATCTATCGCCAACGGAAACAAAAGTTATCTTTTCCAATCCTGGGATCCCTCAATTTTTTCTCTTGGTGCTGGAAGCAAAACTACCGGAAGAACAGGCAAATAAAAACTTGGAGGAAGAAATACAAAAAGATGGCGGTCTTGCCCAGATATTGGGTAACAGCGGAAAAATGATACGATATAATCACAATGGAATTGACTTTTTTCTTAACGAACAAGGGCATGGCTGGAATTCGACAATGCTGGTTGCGCTTGCCCAGCATTCCGGTTTCATCTATGTGTTTACTATCAACTCGGATGACAGGGCTGTCAATAAAATAATTATCGACTCCATCAAATTTGACTCCTATGGTCTTCTTTCCGGTTTGTATGACGGGATTACATGGCCATTTTGTTTCGTCCTGTCGCTGTTTTTCGATTTTCGGGTATATGTGGTGGCGAACACCGGTTTTACATACTGGTTGGGATTTATTGTGGGAATAGTACTCCTTCTGATGATTATTGGCGGTGCAGTTAATGGCAGTAAAACAAAATCGGGTTAGATAAAAACCAAAGATGATGAAAGATATCTTAAAACGCGGTCAAGCGAGAATAAAACCGGGAGTTCGATGAATTCTTTTGTACTGTAAAAGCAGACACGGGTGATTTGCACTTATATCGGGAACTGGTATCGGAGATACGGTGGCGGATAGTGCCGGTACGGCCAAACCGCGAAGTGCCAAGAAAAGAATATCTGAAAAAGCCGCATTTCCATCACAATCGCAAATCGAACTGTTGAGAGGGAGGTAAGGAGGGGAACAGGCCCCCGCTGTCCTTGTTTCTTAACTTGTTGACAGTGGGAGGCTTCCCCCACCTAAACAGGGTTGGAACAGGCTCGATAGCGCAGCCCCGGAAAGCCTGGTTTTTTGCATGCCCTGGCAAACGCACGCGAAAGCGTGTCTGTGAACAATGCTTCCGGGCAAGAGGCCCTAGAAGACCTTGTCGTATACATAGGTTCATGGCCGAGCAAAAAATGCGCTGCCATGACCGAAAAAGCAGATGCAAGGCGCCCTGCCTAGAGCAAAAGCGACGCGGCCAGGATGCCCGCGCTGAGGAAAAGCGCCACGGCGTCCGCTGGGCCGGGGGAGAAAGGCCGGGAAGTTCTCCGGTAGCCGCAGCAGCGGGCTTCCAGGGCTTCGGCTGTTCGCGAGGCCCGGGCGGCGGCTTTTCGGGTGAAGGCGGAGGTGAATAGGGCAAGGCCGCGCAGGGGATGGCGGCCGAAAGACAGGCCGCGGCAGGAAAGGGCGGCGAGGATTTCCGCCCCGGTGTCAAGCAGTTCGGGGATCATCGCGAAGGACAGGCGCATGAGCAGGGCTGCCTTTTTTCCGGCAAAAAACGACGCGGCCCTCTGTATGTCCGCGGCCGGGGTGACGCAGATAAAAGCGTGGCAGAGGAAAATAACAATGACAAGCCTGAGCGCTTCCTCCAGCCCCAGGACAAGGCCTTTTTTACTTAGGGGCAGAGGCCAGCCGAAAACCTGAGCCGGCGGGGCGCCCGGGGTCAAAAAAGCGCGGCAGACGAAAACAAGGGCCGCAAGGCAGAACAGGGGAAAGGCGGCGCGGAACACGCGGAAGGGGGAAATCCTGCCTGCGGCCAGAAGCGCGGGAACGGCGGGTGCCAGAAGCCCCAGCCCCCGGCCTTCCGCGGCAAACAGCGCGGCGGAGGCTGCCATGAGGATGGACATTTTTACCCGGGGGTCAAGGCGGTGGAGGGTGGTTTCCTCCGGGCTGTAGTGGAAAATCAGGGAAGCCATGTGTATTCCCCGAAGGAACGGGACGCAAAATCGAGGGGATGAAGGCCGTATTTCCCGGCAAGGGGGGCTGTTTCCCGCGCAGGCCCGTCCTCCGCGATGCGTCCCCGATCCATGATGATAAGCCTGTCCGCGTGGGCAAGGGTTTTTTCCAGCTCGTGGGTGATAAGGATGACGCCCCTTTTTGAGTTTTTCAGTTCCGTTAAAACTTTCAGAACTTCCACGACGCCGGGATAGTCGAGATTGGCAAAAGGCTCGTCAAGGACAAGGATTTCGGGTTCCATCGCGAGAACCCCGCCGATTGCGAGGCGCCGCTTTTCTCCCCCCGAAAGGCGGGAGGGGGGGACGTTTTTCAGGCTTTCCAGGCCCAGGAGCCGGCTTACCCCGGAAACCCGTTTTTGTATTTCTTCCTCCGGCAGGCACAGGTTTTCCGGGCCGAAACGCAGCTCTTCTTCCACGCTTTGGCCCACAAGCTGGCAGTCCGCGTCCTGGAACACGAGGCCGATTTTCCTGCGCAGGAGGCGCGTGTCTTTGCGTATGGGTTTTCCCCCCAGGAGTATGCGCCCGGAGCTTGGCGAGGCAAGCCCCACAAGATGGCGGGCAAGGAGGGTTTTCCCCGAACCGTTTCTGCCCGCGATGATAACGAACCGGGCGGGGCGGAAAGCGGCGCTGACGTTCTCCAGGCCCAAAGCCCCGCCGGGAAAACGGTGGGAAACATTTTCCGCCGCGAGAAGGATTCCGCCGCCGCTGTCATCCGCAGCCACAGGCTGTTTTTCCCCTTCGGGACTCATCTCCCCGTACCGATTCCTTCTTTTTGGAGAATCCCGCGCAGGATGGGCGCGAGGGCCGGAGCGGCGAGGGTCTTCATAATGTCGCCGGGGAGAAAAGGCAAAAGGCCTGCCCCGAGCGTTCCCGGCCAGTCGAGGCCAAGGCGGAGTTTAAGCCAGAAAAGCCCGATGGCGAAAATGAGGGTTTGGGCGGCCAAGACCGCGCACAGGTCCTTCCCGTACAGGATGAGGCCGCGCGGTTTTTTTTTGTTTGGGATTTCTTCCGCGCCCTTTTCCGCCTGGGCGCCCTGCCCGCTGCCGGAGAGAAAGCCGCACAGCCAGGCCCCAAAGGGGTACGACACGAGAAACCCGGCGGACGGCGCCGCGAAGCGGGCGATGCCGCCCGTGGCCCCGGCGAACACGGGAAGGCCGGCGACGCCCATAAGGAGGAAAAGGCAGGCGGAGGCCCCCGCGGCGGACGGCCCCAGGACAAGGCCCGCGAGGAGGACGAAAAAATTCTGCATGACAACGGGAACGGGACCCACGGGAATGGAAGTATAGGAACCCACCGCGATCATCGCGGCAAACAGGGGCAGGGCTATAAGTTTTTTGATGTCCGCGGGCGCCAGGGAATCTTTCTGATCCATGCGGCCAACCTTAACACCGGAAGAGGGAAATTTCAAGAGCGGCAAGGGAGGGCCGCGCGCGGGGAAAGCCAGCCACTGACCTCACTGACGGCTTCTTTCCGCCAGTGTGACCCTTAAAAAAGCAGGCAGGATGGGTTTCAAAGCCTCTGTTGGCAAAAAGGTGCGCGGGTGCAACCCAGGCAGGCCCCGCGTTTTTGCTTCAGGCTTTGGAGTGGCCCCCCTGGCTGAATGCTTTTTCTATAATCGCAGGAGTTTTGCCAGAAGATCCTCGCCGCCGAAACCGCCGGCTTTCGTTATGATGTATTCGGGATTGTCCACGCCGGGGATTCTGGCCAGTACGACGCCGGTGGCAATTTCCGCAAGCGGGATGACGGAGCTTGTCCCGAAGGCCCTCAGTATTCCAACAAGGGTGTCGCCGCCGAATACGACAAGGCTGCCGATGGCCGTGTCCTCCGCGAGAGAGCGCACGAGTTTTCCGTAGACCTGCGGCAAAACGGCATGCAGGTCCTTTTCGGGGATTCCGAGGGCAGCGGCCGCGGCGTTGAAAGCGTCGATCCCGCGTATGTCGCTGATATTGTGCAAGGCGGCCGCCTTTCCCCGGGCCAGGCATCCGGCGATTTTGTTTCGCAGTTTTTCCTGGGCGGAGGCCGAAACCAGATCCCCCGGAACAAGGCGAAGGCCTTCCGCCCCCAGCCTGAGGGCCTGCCGGAGCTGCGAAAGCGATACGGGGTTCAGGCTGCCATTCACGGCAAGGAGCGGGTCTGCCGTTTTTCCTTGAAAAACGGCAAACCCGCCGATATCCAGCAGTTCCGGCAGGTACGCGGCAAAACCCGCGCAGCCTGCCAGCAGGGGGAAGGGGGCGCCCTGTCTTTCCCGGGCAAAGCCGCGTATGCGCCGCGCGACTTCGGCCAGGTCGCCTTCGGTTTCGCTGTCCGCGACGACAACGCGCGCCCCCGCGCCCCGCGCGCGCAGATCGAGTTCCCCGGGTTTCACGGACGAAACTTCCAGTTCCGCGCCGCGGGGCCCTGTTTTGATTATGCGCGCGACAGAGGCAGTCGTAATGGGGTTAAGCCGATCCTGGGCAAAGGCGGTTTTTTCCAAAGACACATTTTCCACATACTGGAAGCCGCCCCGGGTCGTCCGTTTCAGGGCGGGAAAGGCAGGGGCAAAAACCAGGGGCAGGTCCGAAGGGGCGCCGGCGATAAGGCCCGCAAGCTCCGCGCCGATGTTGCCCCTGAGGGTGGAGTCGGTTTTTTTGTAAAGGCCCGACGCGCCCAGGGATTTCCCCCAGCGGGCGGCGTCCCGCACGCGGGCAAAGGCGTCCTCCGCCGGGATATGCCGGGACTCGGTATCGACAACCACAACGTCCCCCGCTTCTTCCCCGCAGGGGGGCTTCCCGGCGTCTTCGATTCTGACCCAGGTGGGGATGCCTTTTTTCGCAAACTGCACGCCCGTATCAAGGGCGCCTGTCAAATCATCCGCGATGACCAAAAGCTTAACCATAATGGTTATGTTATACCACGCCACGCGCGGTTTGCACAGCAA
>JAISXE010000058.1 GCA_031270615.1 Spirochaetia bacterium | reverse complement strand
GGTTTTTACCTGCTGGCGGCTTACCGCCTGTTCCACGTCGGTGGCGTACAGAACCAGCCGGTAGGTTTCGCCCAGGGCAGTCAGCTTTCCGTATACCAGAGTCTCCGCCCCCAGCATTTTGCCCAGGGCCTGGCGGGATTCGTCGCTTATTTCCCCGGAATTCTGGAATATGAGTTCCCTTTGGATGAGGGACAGGTTTTGCCTCTCGATCATGGTAAAGCCCGCCGCGCGTTCAAAATGGTTCCACAATTCCTGGAGGAGGTAATCGGAGAGGGCCTCGGTGTCCGCGTCTATGCTCAGGATCGCGATTTTTCTGTCCCGTGGCAGGCGGCTTGTAAAATACTCCGCCGACTCCCGGATGGCCGCGTCCAGGGGGATACCCTCTTCATCCTCGGGTTTCACGGGGGACGCTGGTTTCACGGGGGACGCTGATTTCGTGGCGCAGGACAGAGCGAGCGCGGCCGCGAGACAGAAAAGAAAAACGCCTCTGCGGATATGAATGAAGCCGGATTTTCTCATTATGAAATTCTCCTTTGTGCGTGAAAAAAAGTGATTTGTTTTTATAAAAACAACTGATTGTGAGGCCAGAATTCAATGCCAACAAGTTAAGAAAAAGATGTGCGCCTTTTTGGCGCTCCCGCGCCAAAAAACCCTGGCCGCATGGGCGAGCAGTATTTTTGTATCCGCGTAGCAGATACAAAAATACGACCAGCCGGGCTTTCCGCTGCAATTCCTCAGCCCCTGCGGGGCTTGCGGGATTTCCGCTGCAATCCCTGGCTGCATGGGCGAGCAGCAATTTTACGAAGCAAAATTGCGACCAGCCCCTGGCGCCCCACGGGCTTATCGGGTTTTGGAACAACCTCTAGCGCTCCGGCCCTGCGGGCGCGCTTCGCGCCCCTTGCAATCGCCGTGCTGTCTGCAAGATCAACACACTTTCGGGTAGCGCAAAGCGGCGGCTGGCGAGCCGCCGCGGTTCTATTTTATGGCGCCCATAGTCATGCCGCGGATGACGTATTTTTGCAGGAAAATGAACGCCACAAAAATCGGCAGGCTGGCGAGCATGGAAAACGCCATCATCGTTGTCCAGTCGTTGTTGAACTCGGAGAGCAGGCTGTAAATGGCCACCGTCAGCACGCGGTTGGACCAGTCGTCTATCAGAATCTGCGCGAAGAGGAACTCGTTCCAGGCAAGAAGAAAGGTATACAGGCCCGTGCCCACCATGGCGGGGCCGCTTAGGCGTATCGTCACCTTCCACAAAGCGCCCAGCCGGGTGCAGCCGTCTATCATGGCCGCTTCCTCAAGCTCCGTGGGAAGCTCCTGAAAATAATTGCGCAGCATCAGGATGCAGAAAGGCAAACAGAAAGACAGATACACCAGGACAAGGGACGTGAGGGTATTGTACAAACCGATTTCGACGATAAAGACAAAATACGGCAGGGAGAGCAGCACCAGGGGGAAGGTCTGGGTTATGAGCAGGAAAAGAATTACCGGCCTTTTGCCCCGGAACTCGAAACGGGCAATGCCGTATCCGGCAAGGCTGCCGAAAAAAAGCGCCAGCAGGGTGACAAGGGCGGACACGAAATAGCTGTTCCAGAAACACCGGAGGAATCTGGCGCTTCCCAGAACCGTCAGATACGAGTCGGCCCGGAATTCCTGCGGCAGCCAGGTGGGGTACAGGCCGCTCTGCACTTCGATATTCGCGCGCAGGGAAACCGAGAGCATCCACAAAATGGGCAAAAGGAGCAGAAAGCTGGAAACAAAAAGAAGGATGTAGCTTATCAGTTTATAATTGACCGGCCGGCGGCCGGAAACACGGTTTTCCATTTTAGACCCCTTCCTTGCCTATTTGCCGGATATACAGCAGGCTGAATACCAGCATCAGCAGGAACATCATAACGGCTGTCGCGGACGAATATCCCCAGCGCTGCGCGCGAAAGGCCAGGTTGTAAATGTTTGTGGTCAGCACCTCCGAGGAGTTCATTGGCCCGCCCCCGGTCATCGCGAAAATGATGTCGAAATGCCGGAAGGTCCAGATCGTGTCCAGAAGGCCCACCGTCATCATGGTTCCCTTGAGCGAGGGCAGCGTTATGTAAAAAAAACTTTTCGTTGCCGAAGCGCCGTCGATCCTCGCGGCCTCGTACATTTCGTCGGGAATACCCTGGAGGGCCGCCAGGAGCATAACCAGCGTAAAAGGGAAACCCCTCCAGATATTGACGAGCGTTACCGCAAAAAGCGACAAGTCCGGATCGCCCACCCAACTGATGACGTTTCCTGCGGCGAGCAGCCCCATATCCGAAAGAATGCCGTTCAGGATCCCGAAGGAATAGTAAATGAGCATCCATATCATCGCCGCGACCGTGGGGGCGATAAGCCAGGGAAGAACCAGAAGCCCCCGGAACACGCCGCGTATGGCCGGGCTGATTTTTTGGTGCAGCAGCATCGCCAGAAACAGCCCTATCAGGAAATGGAAGAAGACCGAAGCGAGCGTAAAGACAAACGTATGGCCAAGGGCCTGCCAGAATATGCCATCCCGCAGCAGCTCAAAATAATTATTCAGGCCGATAAATACCCGCTGGAACGCGCTGCCCTCAAAGAAACTTAACGAAAAAACCTGGAAAAGCGGATAGACGAGGAGCGCCGCGAGTATGAGCATTGCGGGAAGAATAAAAAAATACGGCTGGAGGTTTTTCAGCGATTTTGCCCCTATGGCAAGCCTCATACATTTTCTCCCTCTATAGAAAAAACCCGGAAGGCTTTTGCCTTCCGGGTTGCGGACAAGGTTTTACGTTCTGTTGATTATCTGCGCCCACGCCGCGGCGGCATCGTCAAGAGCCTGTTTGGCGGTTTTTTTGTCGCTGACAAAATTCTGTATCTCGATGGTCAGGAGCCTGTTCAGCTCGACCTGCGAGGGCAGGTGCGGCAGGGCCTGGGCATTGGGCAGGTCCATTTGATCCAGAAAGCCTTTCATGTATTTGTTCTGGGTAATAAAGGGTTTCGCGGCCGTGACTTTATTCGCGGGAAGGTCTCCCGAACCGGAGCAGAAAATCTCCGAGCCTTCCGGTCCGGTAAGATACTTTATGGCCAGCCACGCGCCTTCCGCTTTCTTGCCGCTCAGACTGGCGGGCAGGGCCAAAAGGGACCCTCGGACAATGGTTCCCGTGGCAGTGGACTTGGGAAGCGTGACGACTCCGAATTCCTTGTCTTTGTTAAAGCCTTTCTGGATGGCAATGCCCCAGGGGCCTTCAAACATCATCGCTATGTTGCCGCCCGCGAAATTGGCGCGTTTTTCTTTTTCACCGTTTTGCAGAACGCCGGGGATGGAATACTGGACAAGCTGCTTGTAGAACTCCAGGGCCTTGACGCCTTCGGGACTGTTGAAGGCCGGCTGGTTGTTGGCGTCCACAACCTTCGCGCCCGCCTGAAGCATAAGCGGATAGATGTCGTAGGTCATATTCGTGGGCGGCTCGCTTGCCAAAGTGCCTGTGACGGCGTATTGGTTCCCCTTGGTGATTTTTTTTGCCGTGTCGATAAGCTCATCCCATGTTTTGGGCGGCCCTGAGACTCCCGCGGCTTTGAAGATGTCGGGGTTGTAGAACATGGCGACGCAGCCCGAATGCACGGGGAGCGAATACCGTTTGCCGCCTACCTGCTGTTTGAAGGCGTCATAATACTGGTCGAGAA
>JAISXE010000221.1 GCA_031270615.1 Spirochaetia bacterium | reverse complement strand
AAAGGCCGTTCCGGCGGGTACGGTCACTGCCTGAGCCCCCGTACCGTCCAATGTCAATGTCAGCGTGGCTGGAAGGCTTGAAGGGCTTGTTACAGTTAAATTCCCGCTTGCCGTCAGCGTCCCAAGGCCCGTTACCGCCATCGTGTCAAATACCGCGTCCCCGTCTATGTCCAAATCCCCGCTTGTTACCCCGCCTGAAACCGTCACCGTCGTGCCTGTCAGGGTCGGGCCGCCCACCAGCGTCAGCGCGTCGTTGTAGGTCTGGCCTCCCGCTGTTTCCACGTCCCCGTTCAGGGTTGTTCCGCCTGTGGCATCAGTGGTTAAGGATGCAAGGGGCTGGCTTGCCCCAACCACGCCGAGGCTTGTCGCGCTGCTTGAGTTCAGCGTCAAACCAAAGGCCCCGTCCACCGCCCCCAGCGATATTCCGCCGTTTGCCGTAATTGCAACGGCTGCCCCCAGCGTTACATCGCTTGATGTCGAAAAAGAACCGCCTCCCAGGGATACGGCGCCATTCAGGGTCACTCCACCGGAGGCCGTCAGACCCAGGTTCGCGCTGGTTCCGCTAACCGCCCCCAGCGATATTCCGCCGTTTGCCGTAATCGTAGTGGCCCCCCCCAGCGTTACCGCGCTTGCGGTCGAAAACGAACCTGTCCCCAGGGATACGGTGCCATTCAGGGTCACCCCCCCGGAGGCCGTCAGACCCAGGTTCGCGCTGGTTCCGCTAACGCTGCCCAAACTAATTCCCGGCGCCGTCAGCGTGGAGGCCCCTGTCAGGGTCACGGCGTTTGGACTGAAATCAATCGCCGTTGTTGTTGTTACATCTGCGGCAAGTGATATAGTACCCGTTGTTGATACGGACAGCGTACCAATATTTATCGGGCCGTTCAGAATGGCGTCGCCGCCTACAGAAAGGATTCCCGAACCGGTAATACTTGCGCTAGACTGAACTGTAAGGTTCTCCATATCGGCTAACGGCACATTTAAAACGGGATAACCAAATGACCCTCCGGGCAATGTAGTGGGGATGATCGCATCAATACCGGCTCCCGGCAACCCGCTGTTCCAGTTTCCGGCAGTCCCCCAAGCCGTGCTGAGAAGTCCTGTCCAGGTTGTTGTCTGCCCAAACCCCCCCAGGGCCGTTCCTGCGAGAAATATCAAAAAGAGAATTATTTTCCGTACAGATCCGCGCGCCAACAAACAAACTCCTCGTCTCTATTCAATCACTGTCTATAATATAGCATTTTTGCCCCTTTTTACAGGGGGCCTCCTGTAGAATATCGGCAAATTTTGGGGAAGAGTGGAAGAAGAAGAAAAACCACGGACCACACCGAAAATACGGACAAACCCAAGGCGTGGGCTGAAAAATGTCATGCAAAAAGCACGATTCCCTCCGGGGTTGTTCCAAAACCCGAGAAGCCCGCGGGGCGCCAGGGATTGCAGCGGAAATCCCGCAAGCCCCGCAGGGGCTGAGGAATTGGAGCGGAAAGCCCGGTTTTTGGCGCGGGAGCGCCAAAAAGGCGCACATCTTTTTCTTAACTTGTTGACAGTGGAAAGGCTCCTCCTTCTTTTCTTTTTGTCCTCAGTGCCGCCCGTGCAGTCCGTGGTTCAATTCCCCCCGCGTCCCTATTTGCCGCCACTATGCGCTGGCATACCGCGCGGCCTTGCGCGCGAGCTTTTCAAACGACTGCCTGAGCGGCCCCTCCTCCCCGCAGGGGTTTTCGAGAAAGAACGGAAACACGCCGGGCGCCAGGCCAAAGGCGGCGCGCAGGGCGGCTTGGGTAAGGCCCTCCCGCGCGCGGGCTTTTGATTCGCCGCCGTAGCCGCCGGAGGGGTTTTCGTTAAAACCGAAGTCGTCGACAAGGCGGATGGCTTCGGGCAGGGGTTCCGCCAGGGCGGCGCGGACGCTGCGCCAGAAGGGGACTTGGGCCTTGTGCGCGCCGATATCCGCGGAATTGGCTATCAGGAAAGGGCGGTCCGTTCCAGATGGGGCCGCGTGCGGAAGGACGAGCGCCTTGATGCCCCAGGCGGCGAGCAGGTTTTGGATGTGGGGCCCCGCCTCCGCGTAGTGGTCGGTGGCGATCAAGGTAAGGCAGTCCGGCGCGGCGGCGAGGGCGGTCAAAGGTTTTTTCCACACGCCGCTGATGGGGGAGGCGGCGAAGTACGCCCGGGCGAACGCGCCGGCCGCCGCGCGCGCGGCTTCTTCCGGCGCGGGGATTCCCCGGCTGCGGGCAAAAGCGCGGAGTTTTTCGGCAAGCACGGCCGCATAGCCCCGCGCCGTGAGGCTTCCCTCCTCCCAGCCGGGAAGGACAAGCCCATCCCAGAAAAGCCCCGCGCTGCGCACGCCAAGTCCCGCAAGCCCGCTCCTTGCAAGCTCTTTTTCCAGATTCCCGTCCCTCGCGAAAAGAATGGTTTCGAGACTCAGCGTTCCGGCAAAATCAAAGACAAGCAGTTTCATGCCCGGCCTGCGGGGGTGGAATCCACTGTAAGCAAGTCAAGGTCCGCAACCAGCCCGTGGGGCGCCAGGGGCTGGTCGCGATTTGCTTTAAGGCCGTACAAGCAGGCCGTGGGCGAAGCCCCGCGTTGGTGGCGCAAAACGGTCTGCCGCCCATGCGCCAGGGATTGCAGCGGAAATCCC
>JAISXE010000286.1 GCA_031270615.1 Spirochaetia bacterium | reverse complement strand
TATCCCTTCTGCATCTGGATATAACCGCCCAAGGGATCGCCGCCCGCAATCGCCATCTTCCCCGCCATGCCTATATCGGAGGACCTTATCATGCCGTCAACGACGGACCGCGCGGCATGTTGACCAAGCTGCATCCGCATGAGGGTGGCCTGGTTCTGCTGTGCGGCGGCATTATTTGACATCATCAGTTCCTGCGCTCTGGCTTGGGAGGTGTTATTAATCCCCATAAGGATATTTGCCTGCGCCTTATAGTCTCCGGCTTCCTGGGCTTTCGCGAGTTCCTCGTTGAGATGTTTTACCGCGTCCCCAAGTTGGGAGAAGGTTGCCCGTGCCTGCGCGGCATCGGCTGAAATCCTTATTCCAACATCGCTTTGGCCCATATTTTATATCTCCATCTTCATCATTTCGTTTTTGTCCTATAGACTCATTCGCAAATCTCCGACAATCAACACAGAGGATTGAACGGTCGCGCCCTCACGGGCGCGCGGATTGAAACATCTGGTTTAATATCCTTGCCCCTCCCGCTCCCGGTCGCGCCCTCACGGGCGCGTGGATTGGAACATCTCCAGAATATCCCTGTCCGAATAGCCTACGGATCGGAGCTGCCCGGCGTCCGGGCCTTCTTCCCTGCGCGTTTTCATTTTCCATTCCCGCACCGATTCCTCGGTGAACGTGTTGGCAAACTCAAAGAATATGTCCATGAAATCCTCGTCAGCCTCGCTTAGGGGGAATGGCAGCTCCCTCAAATAGACCATCGCCCACAGGAGCCTGAACTCCCTGTTGCCCATTTTTTCCACCGGCCTTTTCTTCAGGCTGTCCAAGCCGTTCCTGCACCTCCTGGCGAAACGTGAGCGCCTTGGTGAAAAGTTCGTCGGTGAACCTCACGTCGGGCGCGTCCCTCCAGGAAAAGTCTTTGTTTTTGGCCTTGCAGCCCTCGTACCACTTCGGGCCACCCGTGACAAGCACGTCCAAAGTCGCCACTTTTTGGATTTCATATTCTGCGGCCTGGTCGTAACACCCTACGGGCAGGCCGGCATGCAAAAACGCCGCCTTCGTGTTTATCGCCAGGACATCCCTCTGCTTCGGGAACCTGACGGTGAAATCCCCCCTGGACGTGCTGACCGTTTCGGTTATCGCCTTCCCGTTCAGCAACGCGTAGAAAAGGCCGTCCGTCTCCGCTTCGGGCATGGCCTCCCGCCCTTTTTCATTGCCGTCCACATCGTCTATTATTTCCATTTCTCAAAACCCCTTACCCGCCTTGTGGCGGGATATGCTGCCCCGGCATGCGCCGGGATTCCCTTAGCCTTTGTAATCCGGGCCGTTGTCGTAGCCGATGCCCTCCATCGTTATGTCCGCCATGAGGTAGCCCTTCCCCGAACTCGAATCGCGGTAGCCCGTGACCACCAGGAATGACGAGGAGCCGATTATGGACTTGTGTTTCTCGTCCCACAGGTCGATGTACGGTATCTTCGTCGCCACTTTCATGTCGAGAAGGTTCGAGTCGTCGAAGTTGAACGATTTCAGGTGCACCTTCCCGCCGCCGCGCACCGTGTCGATGCCCTCCTGGAGAACCTGTTTGGAAGGTATGAACCCCCGCAGCGTGATGGTCGTCTGGACGCTCGTCGGGTCAAGGGACACGGGCAGGATCTCCCCCAAAACCTCCGCGCGCTGTATGGATGTGCTTTTGCTTATGTTCGCGTCCTGCACGAACCCGATGACGACGGGGTTGCTGCCAGCGTCGTCGTTAAGGTCGGCCCTCACCTTCAGGTTTGTTCCCTGCGCGAGGACGTCGCCTTTTATGTTATATGTCCCGGCCATTCCGTGTGCCTCCTTTTGTCATGCCGCCGCTTCGGACGAATAGATCATGTTGTTGGACGTGATGAATATGAAATTGTTCGGGGTCCTGACGAACTTGCCGTACACAAGGTATGTCTTGTCCCCGTCAAACCTTATGCTCACGTCAAAGACGAATTCCCCTTTGTCGGACTTGTTTATAAGCCCCTGCACATACCAGCCCCTGGCCTTGTTTATGAGTATCGACAGTATTTCGGCCTGCGATGGCTCCGCAGAGGTGCCTATGCGCCTGGCGTATGCCTTGCGCAGGTCCCGGTCCATGTAGAGGGCCTCCCGCACGCAGAAGCGCTCGTTCAGGCCAAGGTTCTCCCCCTGGTAGGTGGTCACGGCCCGTACCACGACGAGGGCGCCTTCCTCGTTTATCCCGCACGGCATGATCCCGCCCTTTATCATTTTCTCCACCTCGGAGGCCCGGCGCTTTGCCCCGAAGGCGCTTACCTTGACCGCCTTGTTCGTGAGCGGCGTGGATATGCCGGCCGCAGCCTCCATGCCCGCTATTTTGCAGGCCACAAGCGCGGGGGAAATGGCCTCCCGCTGCCCGGTGACGGGATTCGACGCGACCGCGGAATCAATGACATACGAGGCGAACTCCGAATTGAACTCCGCGGCGTTCCCAAGAGCCACGTCAAGCGGGATGTCGGCAGGGCCGCCCAAAACGCACTGGCGTTCTTTCCGTTTGTCTGTCTGGCTCATGCCGATGCAGTGGTTCACGATAAGGACGTGGACGCTTTGGTTCGTTGACGGGGTGGCAACCATCTGGACATCCTCGTCTTCCAGTTTTTCAAGCGAGGCGGCCCAGTCGCCGATTGTGGAGGTCCCGCCCACCGCGCCGGAGAAATATTGGAACCCCGCCGTGTTGTCGGGGACCGCGATGATGCCGGACGCGACTAAGGAAACCTCCCCTATGTACTGCATGTTTGCGAGGGTTTTCGCGAATTCGTCCAGGTTGCTGTAGGATGTGACCGCGGAGCCGATGATGCTTGCGGCCGTCATGGTGTCAAGCTGGCGCGTGCCCGCCCCCGGTGTGACATCAAGAAGGGTGGCGGCAAACACCCCGGTATCGTTGATCCTCGAGACCAGGCCTTCAAGGGTGTCATAATCGTCCCACGTGAGATCCAGGTTCGCCGAGGCATCCCCCGTGGCGACAAAGGATATCCCGGTATTGGTGATCTCCATGGTCACGGCTGTCGCCGAAGAGCCGGTATAACCCACCGAAAAAGACTTCCTGGCAATGTTGTCTTTGACGACTTCGTTGCCCTGGTATGACACGGTTATTTTCTTCGATCCCGCCGCCGCGCCGTTCTGGACCATGACCCGTATCTGGTTGGCGTTGATGCCGTAGATCGCGCTCTTGGCTTGCAGGACATCGGACGCGCCGGACTTCAGGACGATGGCCGACTGCGTGCCGGCGTTGACGCGGAAGCCGAAAACCTTCTGCGGCACAAAGTCCGCGCTCCCGTTAAAGGCGGCGGCGACCCCGTCCAGCAAATCGCCGCCGATAAGGTCCTCCTTCGCCTCCGCGAGATTCTGGAACCCAAGAAGCGTGTTTGGCCTGCCCCCCGCGGAAATCCCGATGACCACGAGATTGTTCGAAATCGACCCCGTCCCTGAAGGCACCGTGTCCCTCCGCGAATACACCCCCGGGATCCAATGCTCGGTACGTTTCCCGGCAGATTCGAATACAGAAGCTCCCACACCCATAATGTCATAACCTCCTTACTTTGCTTTCGTGGCAAGCAGCGCCGCAACGGCGGCTGTCCATTCGCTTTGTGTTTTTGCTTCGGAACCGTGTTTTATCCGGAGCAACGCCGTCAGTCCGCCTGACTGGGGGAAAAGTTGCAGAAACTTTACAAGTCCCAGCTTTTGTTCTTTTTTTTCCTCTTTCGCCCCACCCCCGGAAGGGGTTCCCGGTGAAACCTGTTCGGGGTTTCCGGGCGCTGTTTGGGATTTAAGCATAATTGTTCTCCTTAACGACGATTTCCGCTGGCACGTCCTCCCAGTCGGTGTTTATCACGATTTGTTCAACCGCGTAATTCACATCAAAGGTTATATTGGCCCCCGCCAAAACCACGTCGAAATCGTTGTTGTATACCCCGCTGCGCTGGCCGCGCACGGAAACGTCGTCCAAAAGCGGGTCACAGGCTTTGTACCTGTTCGTAAGAACGGTACGCAGGTTGCCCAGGACAAAAAGCCGCACGGCCTCGTAGAGCTCGTTTTTGAGTTGGATGTTTTCGGCCCATATCTCTATAGAGATGTGATCCTTGCGGTATGATTTTAAGGCGTATCCATAGACATACTCCTGGGCTTCCAGTTTGTTCCGAATATCCATCACCAGGCCCGCTTCCGCGACGGTGCAGACGCCCGGAACAGCCCTGCTTTTTTCTTCCCCGTTTTCGACGTACCGCTCGGTCACATCGAGTATGGCATTGATGTTCTCTGCCGTAAACCCGACAAGGGACAGTTCCGATCCCTGGGACTGCGGGGCAAGCTCCGCCATTTCAGGCGGCTTCTCGTCATCGTATGTGGATACCACGATGGCGGGGAAATGGTCCCCCGCCTTCGGCTCGCGTTCCAGATATAAATGCGCGAAAGGGTGCGAAAGCGTCACGCGGGTGTGGAAGTTTTCATACACTTTATCGATCCGCAGCCTGCCGATATATTCTTGCAGCGCCGAGACAACGGCCTGTTCAAGAACCAGGCCGCGATTTAAATAGACCAGCATTAACCTTCTCCCCCGTCACGGTAAAATAAAAAAGGCAGCAAGGCACGGTCCCGCGCGGCAAAAACATGCGCTCGCGGACCGTGTCTTGCTGCCTCTGTTAAGGCACACAACGTTTACAGCAGAAACTATACCACGCCGGAACGGTGCGTGTCAAACCCCTATGTCCGCCTCAATCCCGGCCCGTATGACGTCCTCGACATAGGGCCGGGTGGCCTCCGCCACGGCCCCCGCGACATCGACGGGCGGGACCGCCTTTTTTATCCAGCCATAGGGCCTGGTCACAAGCTGTTTCGCGGATATTATGCGGAACGTGAAATACCCGCCGCTGTTGGCCATGCGGGCCATGCCCTTCATGTTTCCCCCGCCTTCTTTGTATCTGTCGCCCCACGCGTAATCCGATCTTTCAATGTCATCGCCGGCATAATTTTCCTCGAAATGCGTTTCGCCTCCTGTTATGTTCCCTTCTTTGTCGTATTCTGCCAGCCGTTTTGAGGTTTCCAGTTTCTTTATTTTCGAGGAAAATATTGTGGCGGGAATGAAATTCGTGAAATGGGCGCGGCCCTTTTCCTGGTCGTTTGGCGTGCCCCACCGGAAAGGCACGATAAGGTACGGGAAGCCTTCCTCTGACACGCGGCTTTTCTTCCCGTAGGGATGGGTCGTTTTCATGTCCAGTTCTGCGGTCCCGTCCTGTATCCTCCGGGCATGGGCGGACTCCGAGTATACCTCGGCATCAAAAGGGCCAAGATTCCGGGACTTGATGGAACCCGCGAGGGTTGACGAAGGCCTCCTGATGTCCGGTATGCCCAGGGGCAGGCGCGGGGATCCCATGGCCCACCCCTGCCATACTTCCCTGACCGCGCCTTTCGCGTTGTCAAAGGCGGATTTCGTGTTCGGCGCGACCTTGCCGGCCCCGAAGAAATGCGGAAGCCGGTAGGCGATCTGCCGGAGAGCCTCGCTGTCCACCGTGACGTTTATTTTTACCATCTTTTTTCCCTCCAAAAACGCCTGCCGTTTTTTTGTCTTTTGGTTGGCAAATAAGCCGACAAAATAATACAACCGGACTGTCCGGGACCGAAAATGCGCAGGGGACACCGAAAGGCGTCGCCGGGTCGGCGCCCCGGCGACCGTACAAATCCCTCCCTGCTTTTTCAAAATCCTTCATTGCTCCCGATCCAACCCGCAGCCCCGGTATCATCATTGCCGGTTCACCCCCCGCTTCTCGCCGTAGGTCCCGTAGAGCTTCACTACGACCTTCTTCGGCAGCCTCTGGTTCTCGCCCGTCCTTATCTGCGGGATGTCCTTTATGACCCTGTAGGTCGGGCAAATCCTATAGGATATGCTGTATGCTTCCCCGACTGTCGGCGCGTCCTCGCACAGCCATCTGACGCGGTTTGTCCCTATAAGCAGATAGTCTTTGCCCTTGACAAACTCGCGTTGGAGGCCGGTGCAGGATACCACTTCCTGGACAAAATACGCGCTTATGGTGTCGTCGGCGTCTTCTATCCGTTTCACGACTTCTTTCTGCGTGTAGGTCCCCGAAAAGACGGTCAGCACGTCGTCCCCCGACACGTCGCAGTTGTAGGGGAAAGTCAGTATGCCGTCCCCTCCGGCCCTTTCAACCGCTGTTTTGTCGTTCCCGAAAAGGTCCTGGCTAAGGAGCGCGAACAGGTACGGGGGCACATACTCGATGTCTGTCGCGGTCACGGGCGGCTCTATGGGTCCCTGCCCCGCGGGGGTGACATGGAACATATCCAGGCGGAATTCGTCGGGGACATGGCTTGCGCCCCCGCCGTCAACAATGGAGCCTATTCTCACTATGTCGCCGGGCGCCGCGTGGTACAGGCCGTCTATCCCGGAGCGCCGCGACTGCAGCCCCTCCACGCGGTAGTACCCGCCCCCGGCGTCCGCGCAGTTTGCCGCCGACACCTTTTTGAGCGAATCCTGGACCATCACCGCGTACAGGTATGCCCCTTTTTGCGGCGGGTTCGGGGTGTTCAGGGATATGTATTTTCCCGCTTTGTCGGCATGGGGATAAACAAACCCGTCAAACGAATGGATGAAATCAAGCCCGCAATCCTCATACTCGTCCAGGACTTCTATTATCCCCGAAGTGTCAGGAACGAAGACGGTCTGGGTCACAATCCTTTTTTTCTGCCAGGTGTAGGTAAGGCCCAGGCCCGCGCAGCGCCCGCAGTGCGGGTCGGGCTGCATGTTGTCCCGGACGGCGCACGGGCATTTTTCGGCGACCCGCCACCGAATCCATTGGCCGTGGCGCAAAAGAAGGCTTTCATAGTTTTCCTTGCCCAGGGTTAATACTACCGGGCTGTCTTTCCCCAGGCCGTAGCCCATTTATATTGCCCCGATAACCATGTGGCCGAATTTCCGTTTTGCCTGCTCGATGTACCCGTTAAGCTCTTCCTCGTAGACTTTTATCCGCGCGCCGAAATACGCGCTCGTGGCCGACTGCGTTGAGGAAAAGGATTCGGATATCCCGTCCATGGACAGGCTCGAACTGGAAAACCCGCTCATAAGACCGTCGCCGATAACATTAAGCAGGGATATGGCGGTATTTTTGGCAATGGCCTCCCGCAAATCGGCGGGTATGTCATCGGAGGTCCCGTATCCCGCGTCGTAGTCGACCTCGTAAAACAGATAGGAGGTTAATGTCTCGGTCCCGAACATGCTTGCCGATGTCTGGATGCCCCGCGCCGTTTCGCTTGGCCGCACCGGGCGGCGCAGCAGTTTCAGGACGCCTTTTGTCTTGTCCACCACGGTTGTGTCCAGCAAGTCCTGGACCTCGGAAAACCGGCTTATCATTTTGAGCCGGTGCAAGCTGATTATGGGGCGCTGGCGGGTAGTAATCATGCCGTAGCGCTGTATTTTGTGGAACTTGAAATCGTAGTACGCCTCTTCAACGTCGTAATCCACGCCCTTTTTAAGCCCCCTGTTGTCGGGCATGCAGCGGACGCGTTTCTTCTTTATCGTGATGTTGAGCCGCCTTTCGATGTCCGCCACGGCGGCGTCGATAAAAAACCTGACCTGCCCGTCAGTGAAAAGCGACCCGTTCGTGGCCTTGAAATCGGTCCCCCACAGGTATGTGTACCTGAAATCGTCCGGGGTGACGGCCTCCCCCCATGTTCCGGGGGCCGGGGAGTAGTTTCCGAAGGAATACCCGACCGGGCCCGTTTCCCCGCAGCGCACCCAGTTTGCGTGTTGGTAATCGTCTTCTTCGGGATTTTCCGCCGTCATATCGGCGATCCGATAGGTGTAAAGGCCGTTTTCTATTCCGTGGTTGTCAAGAAAATCGCCCGGCCCTACGGCCTGCGGCTCCGTGCCGGGATTCTTTGCGGCAAATCCCGCGGCGGTCCACAAAAGCCATTCGGGGTCCCCCTTTTTCAGGCGTTCCAGCCTGTACAGGGCGTTTCCCTGAATCACCACAAGCACTTTGTTTTTTATGGAACTTGCCGCGATCATTGCCTGTTCCTGTTTTATGGCCCCACCATGAAGCCCGGACATTTCTGAAGGTAAAAGGCGTCCTCCGCCGAAACGACGGCTTTTCCCGCGCCGTCAAAGGCAATTGCCGTTCCGGTTGCCGCGAAGATTGTCCTTCCCGCCCGTTCCGGCGAGACAACAAGCACCCCGCCCGCGGCTTCCGGTTTTTCTTTCCCATCTTCCGGGCCGGGGGAAGTTGTTTCTTTCCCTCCTTCCGGGCCGGGGGGCGACCCGCCCCCGTCTTCTCCCGTCAAGGCGGAATCGTTGCCGGACTCCGCCGCCTCCCCTGTTTTGCCCTCCTCTTTCGGTTCTTCTTCGCCGTCCAGAGGGATGTCCTGTCTTTGTGTTTTTGCCATTTAGTACAGCCCTCCCGGATAGGAGATGTTCTCGGCAATGGCGCAAAATTCAGGCGCCCGGAGCTCAAGCGCGCCATAGAACATGACCAGGAACGGGGTCTCGGCCGCGTTGACCGGGTACAGCGGGTAGGTGCTTACCGGGAGAAGCTGGCCAAGTTTGTACACCGGCTGGATCCGTTCCTGCGTGAGGAACAGCATGGAGGCCGTTCCGGGCAGGTCCTTGTTCAGGTCGACAAAAACGGTCGTGGCCCCGGCCCCAACCGGGATTTGGACCATTTCCATGACGTCGGTTCCGCCCTTCGCGGAACGGCAGACGATAAGGCCCGTCACCGGCTTGCTCTTGTCCGGCGTGATGGTGAGCTGCAGGCCGCCGCCCGCGGCCACGGTTCCCGCCCCTCCGGGGGAAACGCCCGTGGAGATGCCGGAGTGGTTCTCCGCGAACACCGTGTACCTGTAATCCCCGGCGTCCGCCGCGGCAAACATGGACCCCGCCTGGGAGGTCAGCGCCGCGACCGCCACGCTGGAGACAGGGTTGGGCCTTTTTTCCGGATCCCCGCAGGCGGCAACGGGGCCCCTGACGTGGAAGAACTTGTCCGCCCCCGCGCCCTCGCCGGTGAACCGCAGGGTCGAGCCGATGGCGGTCGGGTAATCGGGAAGCTGGTCGAAGGTCGCCTTCTGGTCCTTTACCATCATGCGGAGCCGGTCGGTGAAAAGATCCTTGATGTCCCGCGCGAGTTTTGAGGGGAACAGTACCCTCGAAAGGTCCCCGCCCCTCTCCCATACCCGGGCCGCCATGTCGTCGAAAAACCCCTCGCCTTTGCTGCCGACCGAGGCCCCCCGCAGGTCCTCGATGTTCGGGCTCGCGGACTTTTTTATGGCGGGAATAAAGCCGTCGAAATCGGTGGGAACAACAGAGGAGTCCCCGTGGAACAGGTTGTACTCCGCCGCCTTGCAGACCACCTCGACGCCGGACAGCTTTTCGGAAGTGTAGGCGTCCTCAAAGGAATCCACCAGCTCCATCTGCCGGGTCACGCGCCGTTTGGTCTGTATGTATTTCTGCATGAACGGCACGCGCTCTATCGCCTGGTCGGTCTCCCTGGACGGGCCGCCTTCCGGCGTGGACAGGAAGCGATAGTCCCCGTGGCTGGTCCTGCGGTTCACCTCATGCACCGTGGACTTCACGGGCACGGTCTTCATCGAATTGAGGAGTTTGCAGTCCTCTTTCAAGGCCGCGACCACGTTGACAACTGTGGATTCAAGATTCTCTGGAATCAGTGCCCGCCCGTTGATGAACGTGGCGGCATCGGTGCCATAGCCCGCTGCAAGGGCCTTGGCGAGCGCCTCCACCTGGGGCGCTTCGGGAGAGCCGCTTGAGGCTCCGTCAAAATATCCCATTTCATTCCTCCTTAAAAAATCAAGCGCTGCGCTTGAGCTCGCCGGCGATCATGTCCCGGTCTTCTTTCCTCATGGAGAATCCAGGAACCGCCATGGCCTTCTGCATGTCTGATTCGAGCTGGCAGCATTTCTGGATCGAGATGCGGCCCTCCCTGGTCGCCTTTGAAAGCGCGGCCTGGGCGTCCTCGAATTCGGCGCGGGACAGCTTTCCCGACGCCGCGCCGCCCGCCTCCCCTCCCAGATCCCCCTTGCTCATGGCGGACTTGACCGGGTTCGGGGAACCCGCGATTCTCGCCACCATCGCGGCGACGCCGACAACCGCGTCCCCGATGTCGGCCTGGGATTTCTCAATCCCGTCCTGGCGCGCCGACATGTCCGAAAGGGACTTGTTCAGCGTCTTCATTTCCTCCGCGAGGCTGCCCAAAATCTCCGTCGCGTCAACCAGCCCGGATTTTTTCATCCCCTCTTCTTCCTCGTCCTCGTCCTCGTCGCTTCTTTCGGCCTCCGTCTCCTGACCCTCCAGGAGAAGATCCTCCTCGCCTTCCTCTTTGCCCTTTCCCTCACCCTTGTCTCTGGTGCCGCCCAAAGACTTCAGGAATGACTGGACCTTCTTTGCGAAACCATTCATTTTCCGCTCTCCTTGAAATTTGATATCTCGCGGACGGCCGCCCGCGCCTGTTCGCCGCTTATGCCTTTTCTGACGAGGAATCCGACGGCCTCGGCCCTGCCGGATACCTCTCCGGTGCAGAGGGCCGCCATAAGCCCCCGTATCGCGTCGCCCAAATTCTCATCCGCCCCTTCGGTCACATCCTGCGTCCCGGCGTCCACGTCTTCCCCGATGAGCGCCCGGCCCCCCGCGAACCCCGCGTGGCCGGTCCCGCTTTGGGCCGCCAGCGCTTTGACGAATTCAAAGGAACTCATGCCGCGCGCGAAATCGACGGGGGAAACGGTGGGGTTGACCGGCGCGAAGGTGAGCGCGAGATCGTTCCACAGCACGGACACTATCTTTTCTATGCCCGTCTTCGCGTCCCTGACGACTTTTGGGAATATCCCCCCGACGCTTGCCCGTATCCTTGTGGAGCCGTCTTTGAGTTTTTTGATGATGTCGCGGGCGGTTTCGTTGCTCCTGTAGAGCTTCCCGACCACTATCGTCCGCTTGCCGTCTGTCTTCACGTCTATCGGCTCCCCGATTATCATTGCGGTGTCCGGGATAACTTCCCCGCCCGTCCCCCTTCGTTTGTGCAGGTGGTCATAGCTGATGACCCCGTTCTCAAGGAAATGTTCCTTGCTTCCCAAAAGGGCCTGCTGCAAAACCGTCTGCCCCTGGAGGTCGAGGTTCTCGTTGGACGCCTCGACCTCGAAAATGAAATTCCCGTTCTCGTCGGTTTTCTCTTCCGCCGATTTGCGGATGACCATGTTGAGGAAAATCTCATCGTCGAATTCCCGTGCGCCCGCCATCATTCGCCCCAAAAACAAAAAAGGGCAGCCAAAAACACCGGTTTCCCGATGTTTCCGGCTGCCCTTTTTTAAGCATGCCTTTCTTCCCCCGGAGGGGAATCCATATTGTCTTTTGTAAGACTATACCAAAACCCGATTTCCTGTCAAGGCCCCTGGATTGTTTTTTTCCGGGAATACCCCCGTCATGGCGCCCCGTTTATCCGTTCGATTTTTCCGCGACGGCATCTGTAATGGTGTTCCCCTATCCGGAAATGGATGCAAAAACACATGTCATCGGCTTCCAGCACTGCTATCCTGTTCAGCCTTGCGGGGGCAAAACCAAACTCTTCTTCCAATGCGGCGGCGGCTTTTTTTTGGCAATAGATGGTTCTGGTTTGGGTCATGTTCTCTTCCTTCTTCATTTTGAAACAAGACGCTTTGATGAATCATTCAAAAACAATCCGGCGCTTTCCGGCAGCATATCCGGTTCCTTTATGTTCGCCTGAACGATTTCAAGGCATAGCCCGTAAAAGTGTTTACCCCTTTTTTGTAGGCATTTCCCTGTTCTCCTTTCCCTGGATTCAACCGTCCAGGGGCTGCCGCCAAAGTCCAGAAAAGATAGAGAAAAAA
>JAISXE010000129.1 GCA_031270615.1 Spirochaetia bacterium | reverse complement strand
GGCTGCATGGGCGAGCAGCAATCCTGTCTTCAGGATTGCGACCAGCCCCTTGCGCAAGGCGGCAGCGATTTTGCCTCGCAAAATCGCTGCCAAAATAAAATCGGAACAGGTTCGCCTAGAGATAATATTCCAGGTTGCTTTCCCCCTGGTAGTCTTCAAAAAATTCGAGAAAAATCTCCCTGCGGATCCGAGAAAAAGATTCACTGTTTCTGTCCCGGGGGCGGGGGATGTCGATGGCAAGCGTTTTTTTGATGTTTCCGGGGCGTTTTGACATCACGATAATCCTGTCGCTCAGATAAATCGCTTCGTCGATATCGTGGGTAACCAGAAGCATGGTCGCCCTGTGCGTTTCCCATATCCGTAAAATCTCGTTCTGCATCTGGATGCGGGTCAATGCGTCCAAGGCCCCGAAAGGCTCATCCAGCAGTAAAATATCCGGGCGGTTGATCAATGCCCGCGCGATGCTAACCCGCTGCTGCATGCCTCCTGAGAGCTGTTTTGGCAAAGCGGCCTCAAATCCGCTGAGGCCCACCAGGCGGATGTGTTCGTCCACCATGTCTTTGTCCCGATCCGTCGATGCGTAAATACCGAATTTTATATTATCCTGCACGGAAAGCCAGGGGAACAGCCTGGATTCCTGAAAGATCATTCCGATTTCGATGCTCGGCTCCACTATGGGGTTTCCCCGGAAAAGCGCATGCCCCTGGGTGGCGGTTTCCAGCCCGGCTATAATACGAAGCAGGGTGCTTTTGCCGCACCCGCTCACGCCGACAATACTCAAGAAACTGCCTTCCTCTATCGTAAGCGAGATATCCGACAGAACTTCAAGCGTGTTCCCCGCTATGGGGAAGACCTTGCCTATGTGTTTCATCTCCAGAATTTTGCGTATAGGATTTTCCATTCATGCCCACCGTATCAGTCTTTTCTGAAAGCGGAACAAAAGAACATCGATCAGTATCCCGACTATGCCGATAATGAACAGACCGACAAACATAACCGACGGCTGGGCCAATTCACGGGCGTAGGATATCATGTAACCCACCCCGCGCGTTGCCCCGATCATCTCCGCCGCCACAACGCCCCGCCAGGCGTTGCTTAAACCCAGGCGTATCCCCGTGACCAGCAAAGGAACCGCGCCGGGGAGAATAATCTTCCGCAGGATAAAGAATTGGTTTTTTTTCAGTATTTTTGCCACTTCAAGCTGTTTGGGGTCGGTATTCCTGATGCCGTTTTCGGTGTTGAGCAGAATCGGCCATAAAGCGCCGATGGCAATGACCAGGATTTTTGATTTTTCCCCTATGCCGAACCACAGAATGAAAAGCGGGACAAGGCCGACCATCGGGATGGGGCGGATGCTTCCCAGGACAACAACGCTGGCGCGCTCGAATTTCCGGAAAAGGCCCAACAGGACGCCCAGTATAAGCCCGGCAACGCCCCCGATGGCGAATCCGCTCAAAACCCTCCCTATGCTGGCGAAAAAATGTTCATGGAGCAATCCGTTTTTCAGGTACGCGGCAAAGGAGTTTGCGACTTTCGAGGGCGTTGGGACAATCGATGAGTTCAGATACCCCGCCGCCCCGATGAACTGCCAGAGAACAACTATCATGACAGGCACGCCTAAAAGCAATGCGTAATTTATAATCTGGCCTGTGAAGTAATTTGGCGGTTTTCTATTCGTTCTGCCCATCTTACTCCAGTCCTGCGGCCTTTACATAGGAGCTGTCTACCAGATCTTCTGCCTTGAACTCTTCGGTAATGGTACCCTGGCTGTAGCAGAACGCTATTGTGCCTTTCAGGAGATCGACAAGATCCTTGCCTGCGGCAATCTTGAAAACATGCGTGTCGTAATATTGGCGCGTGCCTTCAAGATCGGTGGTACCCATATAATCCGCGACAATTTTGACTGCCTCATCAACGTTCTCCGCGACCCAGCGGTTGGCCCTGTCGATCACTTTTAAATACCGCGCGACAATATCGGGGTTCTGCTGAAGATACTCGGTTCTTCCGTACAACAGCGTGACAATCTTGTCGTAGCCCTGGGCGCTGGCGGCTTCAGCGACTTTTCCTGTCGCGAGGAGGCGGCTTCTCATCGGTTCGGCCAGGACGGTGGCGTCGATAAGCCCCTCGGTAACGGCGGAAACAGAACCCGCGGTATCCAGATTGACGATTTCGACCTCGCTTGCCTTGATTTTCTCCACACCCAGGTACTTGAAAAGAAGCTTGTGCATGTTCGTGCCTATGGCTATCCCGACCTTTTTCCCCCGAAGGTCGGCGGGGGATTTTATGCCGGAATTTTTATTCACCAGAAGATAGTACCCGTCGGGGGATTCCCACAGGTAGGAAATTACTTTGATATCGACATTGTTTGCCCGGACTTGAACGATGGGCATATCCCCCATATTCCCAAGATCGATTTGCTTGCTGGTAAGGGCTTCGGCCTGGGCCGGGCCGTTGGCGAACTTGGGGACCTCCACGGTGAATCTGTCGCCGAATTCTTCCTTGAAGAATCCCTTGACATGGGCAGTGATAATGGGAAAATAGTTCTGGTTTTGCCCTACCACAAGTTTCGTCGCTGTGTTCAGTGCCGGGGCCTGTGGCTTTTCTGTCTGGGAGCAGGCAAGGGCCATCGCGGCGAAGACGCTTCCTGCCGCGAGGACAACAATAAGTTTTTTTACGAAAGTTTTTCCATGGAATTTCATCTGTATTCCTCCTTTACAATTCTATCCACATGTATCTCATATGGATGTTGCGACTCTTCGATATCGCGCCGGACAAGAAAGGTCTGTTCGCGTTCCTCCGACGGCACAATCAACCATACCGCGGACAAATCTATGTCCGGGCCGATATTTTTTTGTACGTCCGTGTAGGCATCCAGAAACCTTTGCCCCGCGATGATCACTTTCCGCGGTATGCCTTTTACCTGGTAGCTTTTTCCGTCTTGGGTCAAAACGGTTATGGCGGCAAGTTTGTTAAACCAAATGCTGTAAACAAGGTTTTTTTGTGTCTGGGAAGTCTCAATCAGCTCATAAAACGCGATAGTCCCGTCATCAAGCAGGGTCAGGGAATTTTTGACTACGGCATGGGGGCTTCCCTCTTGCCCTACGGTGGCCAGAATTTTTATGGAATCTTTTGCACGAATTGCCTGCGCGGCTTCCGGTGATAACGCAAATGACATGGTTTTCCTCCTTTTTGTTATTAAATTCTGTCCAAATTGACATTCGGATGCATACCGCATTTCCGGTAATTATCCATGTAAGTAGAGATTCCGTATTTACGCAGAATTTCATAAAACCCTTTGGTCAGCCGCACATAATAGTCCAGAGAGGGGGTGTTTTGCCTGAAAAAGATCGAACCCGGCACGACATGCCATACATCGTGTTTCAAACCGACGCCGTGGGAGGCCAGCTCTTCCGCCAGGGCGAGATCCATTTCGATTGCCTCATCTTCCGATGTGAGTCCGTGGGGGGTGGCGAATTCCACGCCGCTGACGATCCCCCCGTTGACCTGGCCTTTCCCGAATATCTCTACCGCGTCATACAGACGCTGCTTCCATTCATTGAAACTGATGTTCGCGGCCTTTCCCGGACATATCCATTTGTACAAGTCGGCGTCAAACACTTCCAGGTCCGTCGTATAACTGCTTAAGCCTGTTTCGTTATAAAGGCGTTCCAGTTGGCGTCGGGTAAACGCGGTACTGTTGACCTGGCTGGGAAATCTCCGTGTTTTGAACACGCTGCCCACTACCTGCAACGCGTCGATATATCCGTCCAATTCATCCTCGAAAGGCTCGGCGCCGCTTATGATGCTGCCGCCGGTAAGAATCACGCCCACAAAACGGCCCTTTTCCTTTACCAGTTCCCTCATTGTCTCGGATAAGTCCTGGGCGTTGAAACGCTCGTCACCGGCCCCCCTGAATTTCACGCCCCCGGCGCCAATGCCGCAGTATTTGCACCCATGACCAGGGGTGGTCCAGAAATGGCAGTAGTTGCTCATGGAAACGGAGTAACGCTGGGGCCGGGCGTCAATGACCTGCCGCATGGGGGTGCCCCGGCTTGTGGTTTTGTCGAAAAATTTGGGTTTCTCCCAATATTCCACTTCCTCGATTACCCGCTCTTCATCCACCAGCACCGTTTTCCCGTCCACCACGTCTATCAGATACGGGTCGCGCCTGGTCTGCGTGCTGGTTTCCGAAACAATGATGCTGGTGCCGTCCCGCAGCAGCAGGGAGGTTGGAACCCCCCTCCCTTCGTAAACCGCGAAGTGGGGTTTGTTGACCTGGTGGATGGCGGGGTCCAGGCGCCCCAGCGCCTCGGCGCTGTAGTGCACGCCGCGCCGCTGCACATCGATTTGTATAATGACAAAAGGCGAAACGCCCGGGTATTTTTTTACAATTTCATGGAACCCCTCTTCTTTTTTTCTCCAATCGAGATCGATTTCGATTCTCCTTTCCGGCTTGCTTTTGGTCATCACCATATTTTCCTCCCTGCGGATCGCCGCTTTCTTGGTTTATTGCACTGCAAGGCATCACAGCAATGCTTAAAACCTTATAAATCATATATAAATACTATGTGATAAAATGTAAATTATTATAGTAATCCTGTCAAGTATTTGGCAGTGTTTTTTTGAAGAATTTTTGGCAACTCCTATAGCCGCAGTTTCTTTAACACTCCGGCGGTCAGGGGAATGGTAAAGAAAAACGCCGCGAGGTCCGAGACCGGCAGGCAGAGCGGTATGCCGAAGAGGCCGAAAAGGCGGGTAAAAACCACCACTGCGGGAATCAGAAAAAGCCCCTGCCGCGCGGCGTTGATGAGGCTTGACGGAAGGGGATTGCCGGTGTTTTGGGTAAAAAAACCGCTGATGACGATCCACGCGGTAAGGGGAAGGCTCAGACTGTGGAACCTCAGGGTAAGGATTCCGATGCGGATTACTTCGGCGTCGTCCCTGCGGAAGAGGGGAATTATCCGGGGGGCAAAGATTATTAAAGCCGCCGCGATGATGAGCAGGCCCGCCGTGGATGTTTTTACGCAAAACCAGAACGCCCGCTTTACCCGCGCGTACTGCTTCGCGCCGTAATTTATGCCGCACACGGGCTGGAATCCCTGCCCGAAGCCTATCATGGCCGAACCGGCAAACATGAAAATCCGGTTGACAATGGACACCGCGGCGATTGCCGCGTCGCCGTAATTTCCCGCGAAGCGGTTCAAAACCAGGGTTGACAGGAAGCCGAACACCTGGCGCAAAAAGGGAGGAATCCCGCCCCTGAATATTTCCCGGTAGTTGAACGCGTTGGGGGCAAAATATCTGAAGCGTATGCCGATATTCCCCTTCCGCGAGCATCCGTACAGCAATATCCCGCAGCTTGTGATTTGCCCCAAAATGGTTGCCAGCGCCGCGCCCCCTACACCCAGGCCAAAGACGAAGATAAAAAGAGGGTCCAGGAACAGATTCAGTATCGCCCCGCTTGTCATGCCCAGCACGGCGTAAATGGGGCTTCCCTGAAAACGAAGCTGCGCGTTCAGCGCGACGGAACCCGCCATCATGGGCGCTCCGGCAAGGATGATTTGCGTGTATTCCCTGGCGTATGGCGCTATGGTTGGGGTTGCGCCAAGCATAGCGGCCAGGGATGTTATATTGGAAAGGCACAGGCCCGCCACCGCGGCTGTCAGGAAAAGCGTTGTGAAAAATCCTGTCGCCGCCATTCTGAGGGCCTTGTCCGTATCGTGTTTGCCAAGCATCCAGGCGATGTAATTGCCCGAACCCTGGCCGAACAGCAGGCCGATTGAATGAAGGGCCGTCATAAGCGGGAAGGCGATCCCCACGGAAGCCACCGCGCTGGTTCCCAGCGAGCTGACAAAGTAGGTGTCGGCCATGTTGTAAAAGGCGGTGATAAGCAGGTTCAGGATGCTGGGAATGGCCAACTGGCAAACAAGCTTTTCCACCGGCGCCGTGGTCATTCGGGATATTTTTTCTTGATAGTTTTGCGTTGTCATTTTTCTGTTATAGCCCTTGACATATATTATAAATCATAGTAATATTATATTAATTCTATTATACTAATTCAATAGGATTAATATTATTTATTGTGATAAGGGGGATATATGTCCGAGTCAGTTGCGTTCGCGGGTGTCGATGTCGGATCGCTCGGGAGCAAGTCAGTAATTTTTGAAGACGGCAAAATCATAGGCAGCTCAATTCTGCGGACAGGGCTGAAATCGGAGGAAAGCGGGCTGGACGCGCTGGACGCCGCTCTGGAAGACGCCGGGCGCAGGCGCGGGGACCTGAAATATATCGTCGGGACAGGCTATGGGCGGATTTCCGCTCCCTACGCGGACAAGACGGTCACGGAAATCACCTGCCACGCGCGGGGGGCGCATTTCCTCCATCCAAAAACCAGAACCATCATCGATATGGGCGGGCAGGACTGCAAAGCCATACGGCTTGACGAGGAGGGAAATGTCACGGATTTCGCGATGAATGACAAATGCGCGGCCGGGACAGGCAGATTTCTGGAGGTCATGGCGAATGTCATGAAAGTCGGGATTGAGGACCTGGGCGAGCTTTCCCTGAACGCGACGGAAGTGCTGCCGGTAAGCAGTACCTGCACGGTTTTTGCGGAATCGGAAACCATTTCGCTGATTGCCCGGGGCGAGAAATCGGAAAACATTATTGTCGGTATCCACCACGCCATCGCGAACCGTATCCACGGCCTTTTTTCGCGGGTCGGCATAGAAAACGATGTGTTTTTTTCGGGCGGGGTCGCCAAGAATGTCGGTATGCGAAAGGCTTTGGAAGACGTGATGGGTATCAGGCTGGCGCAGCCGGAGGGCGACCCCCAGCTTGCCGGTGCCATAGGGGCCGCGATTCTGGCGCAGGAAGCGTGGTCAAAAAAGAAAATTCTGGCCGTGGTGTAGGGCGCGCGGCAAACAGGAGTAACCATGAGTTTACAGACTATCGGTAAAATTAATGAGGCCCTGGCGCGCCGTCCCGCCGAGCTGGAAAAGGCCCGCGCCGAGGGGAAAAAAGTGGCGGGCTGGTTTAACTACAACGTGCCCGAGGAGATCATCCATGCGGCGGGCCTTATTCCCGTCCATCTTGGCACCGGAGGGGACAACCGCCTTGTGGAGCTTGGGGCGCGTTACATATCGGCAATGAATTGCGTGTTTACCCGCCAGATCATGGGGCAGTTTGCCGAAGGCGGCGACGAGTATATCAAAAACTCCGATGTCGTTTTCATCGATGTCACATGCAAACAGCTTTACCGTGTCTACGAGCTGGTAAGGTATTATTTCAAAGCGCGGGCGGAAATACTGGGCGTTCCCTATAACTTCCAGGTTGGGGCCGGGAAGGAGTATTTCAGAAGGGAAGTCGCGGCCTTTGCCGCCAAGCTGGAAAAGATTTCCGGCAGTGAGATAACGGGCCAGGCCCTCCGGCATTCCGTGGATGTGTATGCCGGCATCCGCGCCGCTGTCCGCGAACTGGAACGGATACAGGCCGGGCCGGAAACGCCCATTACCTGGCACGAAGTCTATGATGTTATTCAGGCGGCCTACTATCTGGATAAGGATACATATCTTTCGCTGCTGGGTGAGCTGCTTTCGGAAATCAAGGACGCGCCGGCAAATCCAAAAGTCAAAACGGATGCGCCCCGCATTCTTATTTCGGGCAGCGTTATTCCCCCCGGGGACAGGAAGGTTCTTGATCTTGTTGAGGAATCAGGCGGGCGCGTTGTCGTTGATGACCTCTGGTCGGGGTTTGCCCCGTACCTTGATACGGACGTAGAAGAGGCCAGCCTTGAAGGCATCGCGGATGCGTACCTGGCCCGCCATCCGCACGGTTCCCTGCCTGTTCTGGACATTGGGCAGGATAAACGGCTGAAAAACATAAAAAAGCTGGTACGGGATTACCGGGTGAACGGCGTTTTGTTTCATACCCTGCGGTACTGCGACTGCTTTACCTTTAAGGCGGCGGAGACAAAGAATGTCTTAAAAACACTGGGCGTTCCTTTTTTGGAGATCCATACCGAATACGCGCGATCTGATATCGAAGCAATCAGAACCCGGCTGGAGGCCTTTATTGAATCCCTGGGGACGCGGCTGGAGATTACCTCCGGCTTAATCGGGGCGGGAATATGATGAAGATAGTGGCCGCCGGCGTTCAGAAGCGGTTTATCCTTTCCGGCAAACAAAAGCTGGGCGCGGACGGAACCGTCAGTTCCGAATTGCAGGTGTTGAAGGATTTCAGCCTGCAAGTCAAATCCGGTGAGTTTCTGGTTATTGTCGGTCCCAGCGGGTGCGGAAAATCCGTGCTGCTCAACATCCTTGGGGGGCTGGCGGCGAAAAACGGGGGGAGCGTAACCATAGACGGAAACGAAGTGACCGAACCCAATGAACGGCTTGGTTATGTGTTTCAGCAGTACGCCCTGTTCCCCTGGCGGACCGCCCTGTCCAACATAGAATACCCCCTGGAGATCCGCAGGGTGGACGCCGCCCTGCGGCGCGCAAAGGCCAGGCATCTTTTGCGGCTTATTGGGTTAAGCGGTTTTGAAAAATGGCATCCCAACCAGCTTTCCGGCGGCATGCAGCAGCGTATCGCCATTGCCCGCGCCCTTGCCATTGAACCGGAGGTTCTTTTGATGGACGAGCCTTTTGCCGCCCTGGATAACCAGACCAGGGAGCTTTTGCAGGTTGAGCTTCTGCAAATCTGGGAAGGGATCCACAACACCGTCGTCTTTGTTACCCATAGCATCGAGGAGGCAATATTCCTGGCCGACCGCGTCATCGTCATGACATCACGGCCGGGACAGGTGAAGGAAATCGTGGATATTAATATTCCCAGGCCGAGGGACGACTACACGAGAAACAGCGTGAAATTCGCGGCGTACCGGCAAAAGGTCTGGGACATATTGAAAGACGAAGTGTATAAGGCCCAGGACGATATGGAAAAGTCCGCCTTATCCAGTCAACTCTAGGGAGGCAGGGAAGATGGGCACGCAGACATATATTCATTCGCAGGGCACGCGGGTTTTCCGGGTTGAAAAACCGCACATACATATTTTGTGGGCGAGGTACAGGAACTTTTTTTGCGGCATTCCCCTGATAGGTTTTTTCTGTCTGCTGTGGGAAGTCCTGCCGGGAATCGGCGTCCTGAATCCGATATTCTTTCCGCCGTTTTCGGATGTCGTGCTGGCTTTTGGCGCTTTGCTGAAAAGCGGGGAAATTTTCGTGCATGTCGGGAGCAGCCTTTTCCGCGCCATGGCGGGATTTTTGCTTGCTGCGGTGACGGCGATCCCCTTTGGCTTTCTTATGGGATATTCGAGGAAATTTGAACGCGCCACCGACCTTCTTGTTCAAACCCTGCGGAACGTATCGCAGTTTGCGCTTTTGCCTGTTTTTATCATGCTTTTCGGCATTGGGGAAATATCGAAAGTCGGTTTGACGTTTTATGCCGCGGTCTGGCACATACTTATCAATACAATCAGCGGCGTGAAAAATGTTGACCCCCTGCTTGTCCGCGCGGCGGTTTCCATGCGTTCCTCAAAAAGGGATATGTTCCGGAAAGTCATACTGCCGGCAAGTTTTCCTTCGCTGGTCGCGGGCATGCGCCTTGGCGGAAGGTCCGCCATGATGGCGATAATCGGCGCCGAAATGATCGCCGCGAGATCCGGGCTTGGATTTTTCGTGCAGCATTCCCAGCTTATTTACCATTTCCCCGATATGTACGCGGGCATCATAGCGCTGTGTATTTTGGGTTTGTTTTTAAATTACTTCCTTGTTTGGATAGAGAAGAAAGCCACATCATGGAAGTTGCAGAATGACGAGTCGGAAAATAAATAAGGAGAAAAAAATGAGTGTTCAAGCATTAAACAGGAATGATGCGGCAGGCCGTTTTTCCTATCCCGAAGAAATCAAAGAGGATTTTTTGAAAACGCCGGGTCTGCATTTTATGGACGGCAGTTATGTGGATTCGGCCGCGATATGGGATTTTATGACGGTTGAAGGGCCGAGGCGTTTTCCCTATGCCTACAACAGGGAAAGGAACAACCAGAGCCGCCTTTCAAAAGACGTGCATTTTTTCAGCGGCATAAAATACGGCTATCTGAACCTGACCATGAGGGACCGCCTAATCAAGGCGCATGAAAAGGGCGTCCCGATTGTCCATGTGGAGGGCGGGCAAACGGTTGACCCGTATTTTGCGGCCGGTGCCATTCCCATCGTTCCCGGCCCCCTGAGGGCCATGGCGAGGGACGCGGTGGAAGGCCTCGATGTCAAAGACGCGAACCGCAGGGCGATGAAAATCATGGAAGACGGGCGGCAGGCGATTTCAATCGAATGCTGCAACAATCCCATCGGCTCAATTGAGGCAATCCATCAAAGCGCGCTGCCGGTTGATATGGTTGCCCCGTATTTGTGCCTGCGCTGTACCGATTATTCCTATATCCTTGAAGCCTACCGGACCAAGCTGAAAAACACCCAACTGCATTTCATCGATTTCCCCGTTACGCGGGACGGCGCATGGACCGTCGATTATGTCGCGCAGCTTATCTACGATTTGGTAAAAAAGCTGGGCGATCTGAGGGGGGCTGTGGTAACGGAGGAAGACCTGCGCAAGGAGATCCGGCGCGAGAACCACGGACGGCGCCTTGCCCGCGAAACCATGGAAGCAATATGGAACGCCGGGGAGATTCCGGTAACCGGCGCGGATATTTTTAGTATTATTACCTCGGGCCGCTTTGACCGCGGCGATTCGCTTGCCTGTTTTGAATTCCTGCAACAGGCCCACGCGGAGGTTATCCGGCGTGCGGAAAACGGCGTGCGCGCCGCGGGCATACCGGAAAAACCCGTCCGCCTTCTTACCGTGGGTTCCTGTTTCGGCTTTGGGGTTAATTTTGCCGAAGAGAAGGGCGCGGTACTCGTCGGCACCGATGACCATTTAAGCAAAATCTATGCGGACGTTGGGGAACAGGGCAACCCCTATGAGGAGATCGCGAAAACGATTCTGGGCTATGACTACGAACTGCCGACAGAGCAAAGGGCGCAGTACATAGTCGATTTGGTAAAAAAGACCCGGGCCGACGGCGTTATCTGCGGCTACAACTGGGGCTGTAACTATCAGTCCGCGGTATCAAGGATGATTGCGGATATCGTGAAAAAACAGAGCGGCGTTCCGACCATCAATTTGCAGGTCGCGGAGCTTGGCTTTCTGGACGGCAATGAGCAGACCCAAAACAGGGTGGAAGCGTTTATAGAAATGCTTTCATGATGCACATAAAAAATATTCACAGGAAGGAGTAAGGGTATGAGTTTTCTGAAAAAAAACATCCGGCTTGGCGTGGCCGCGGCGGTTCTTTTTTCGCTCGCGGCGATTTCCGGCTGCGGGGACAAAAGCCCGTCGAAAAAACCGGGCGCTATCCGTGTCGGAAGCACGGCGCCGGGGCATTTGAAATTTATTTTGTTTGAGCAGCTTGACATTCTGAACAAGGAATTCGGGAAGGACGGGATCAAGGTCGAGTTTTTTCCGTTTACCGGCGGGGGGTCGGAAGCGGTTACCACGCTGGCTACCGGGGGCGTTGACGTTATTTACACCGGCGTCGATCCCGCCCTGCGTGTCGCTGCCAGCGGCGCCGATGTTTACTTGATCGGGGTTTCCAGTTTTGACGTGACCAACTCCCTTCAAAGCATTGCCGTCGCCGCCAATTCCCCGATACAGTCCGTCGCCGATCTGAAAGGGAAAAAGGTCGCCTACCTTACCGGCACGATGAGGCACAACCAGTTGACCAGGGCATTGAAAGAACACGGCCTTGGCCTGAATGACATTGAAAGCCTGAACCTGAATTTCGATGCCTCCGGTCCGGCGCTTTTGCGGGGAGATATAGACGCGTTTGTGGAAAGCACTTCGACAATCATAACCCTTGAGCAAAGCGGGGCGATACGCCTGATCCTGGACGGCAGGAAAAAAGAACATCCCCAGTGGGTCGTGCCCAGCGTTATTTCCGCCAACGGCAAATTCGTGCGCGAGTATCCCGATGTGGTGGTGCGCCTGCTGAAAGCGGACCTTGGGCTTGCGTCCTGGGTTGACAGCCATTTTGAAGAAACCATACAGGCTTTTGCCAAAGGAACCGGCCAGGATCCCAATGCCATCAGAAAGCTCTACACGGAAGGCCGGTTTTACCAGAATACCCTTGTCACGCCGCAGATGATCCAGTCTTTCAAGGACGAGGAGCAGTTTCTGCTTGATGCCAAGCTTTCCAACGGCAAGGTGGATTTCGACAAGTGGGTCCAGACCAAATATGTCGAGGAGGCCGCAAAGGCACTGCAGGCCGACAAATAACGCCCCGGCGGATGCCTTGCAAAGGCATCCGCCGGCAGCCGCGCGGGACGCCGCGATGCGGCACGCGAAAGCGTGTTTGTCTTGCAGGCCACATGGCGGGATACGATAAAAAGGCACTGCGGAAAATACGGGCAACAGGGCGATTGCGGGACGCCGCGAAGCGGCTTGCGAACCGGTTCCGCGCAAGGGGCTGGTCGCAATCCTGAAGACAGGATTGCTGCTCGCCCATGCAGCCCGGATTGGAGGGGCGCGAAGCGGCCACGCGCGGGGCGCGGCAGCGCAAGGGATTGAAGCGGAAATCCCGCAGGGCTTGCGAAGCAAGCACGAGGAATTGGAGCGGAAAGCCCGGTTTTTTTGCCCGCTGGCCGGGCAAAAAAATGCGCCCAAAATCTTCTTTTGACTGCCCAGACTCCACACTTTATTTTGCTGATTCCTGATGCTCCTCAAGGGGCTGTATTTTTTTGGGAAATCGATTATACTTTAGGTGTGGAAACTATGCAGACTTTGGCCGATTTGAACGAAGAGGCGCTTTCAAAGTGTTTGCCGGGGATGGACCCGCAGGATTTGACGCTGGCCATCCGCCAGATGGAACCTGAGGACCAGGGGAAAATTCTGGCAAAGATAGATCGGATTTTGGGGACGGACTATGCGGAAATCCTCAAGATGGCTGTGCTTCAGGGATAGTCGCGATTGACAGGGTTGTTTGGAAATCCCGGTTTCTAAACGGCTTCCTTACTAATATTTAAAACTCGAATCCCCTACGAACTCCCGCAGGATTGAGGCGGGGGGGACATACTTTACGGGGATCGGTATGAAGAATTCCAAAAACGAGAGAAGCCGCAGGGCTTCGTGGTAGGAATCCTGCCCGGGTTTGACTGTGCGCAGGATGGGGTCGGCGATGGGTTTCAGCACGCCCAGCTCGTAGTCGAGGGCGGAGTTGAAGCAGGCGTCCGCGGAGTCCTGGAAGGGGAAGATGTTTTTGTCTTCGCCTCGGCGCACCGAGGGCCACATGGCGAGGGTGGTGTGGGCCGAGTGGCCGCGGAATTGCTGGTCGCGGACCATGCGGCGGATAAGCCGGTTGACGGTGGTGGAGACGCGGTTGTGCTCGTCAAGGTTCAGTTGGGTGAGGGCGCTGACGTAGATTTTGAATTTCGATGCGGCCGGGACGCGCGGGGTGAGTCTGTCGTTGAGGCCGTGGATGCCTTCCATAAGGATGATGCCGTTTGGGGGGAGCCGCAGCCGCGTTCCCGAATCCCTGCGGTTTCCTGATTTGAAATCGAAGGCGGGGATTTCCACTTCCTGGCCGTCGAACAGGGACAGGAGGTGTTTGTTCAAAAGCTCCACGTCTATGGCTTCGAGGGATTCAAAGTCGTACTTGCCTTCCGCGTCTCGGGGGGTTTTGTCCCTCGGGTGGAAGTAGTCGTCCAGGGACAGCGCGAGCGGGATGTAGCCGTGGACGGTAAGGTCTATGGCGAGTTTTTTTGTGAAGGTCGTTTTGCCGGAGGAGGAGGGGCCTGCGATAAGGACGGCTTTGACGTCCTTCCCGCGTTCGTAGATGCTGTCGGCGATGCGGGTGATTTTTTTGTTGTGCAGGGCTTCGGCCACATAGATAAAATCCTTGATGTTTTTTCCCGCGCTTATCCGGTTCAGCTGCCCCACGGAGGCGACGTTCAGGATTTTTCCCCAGTTTTTGTATTCGCGGTAGATTGAGTACAGGACGGGGCTGCCTTGGAAGGCGGGAAAGCCCTCCTGGCCGCGCCGCGAGGGAAAGCGCAGGACAAAGCCCGCGCCGTAGCGGTAAAGCTGGAAGTTGTCGAGGATGCCGGTAAAAGGCGCCAGGGGGGAGTGGGCCAGGTCCATGAAGTCCCCGCAGCGGGTTATGGCGATTTTGTTTTCGTTGCGGAAATCCAGGAGCAGGGCGGTCGCCTTCTGCCCGTGGGATTCAAAGTAATCCCTCGCCTCGGTGTAGGAAATGGTTTCCCGCACGATGGGCAGGTTCCTGGCTGCCATGTCCCGCATCCGCGCGTCCAGGCGGGCGAGATCCGCCTCGTCGATGCGTTCCAGGCCGCTGAAACTGTAGAAGTACCCGTCGCCAAAGGAATGGCCGATGACCAGGGGCCTGTCGGGAAAGATTTCCCGCGCCGCTATGGTAAGGAGAAAACAGAGCGATCTTTTGTAGGTCGACATGCCGATGGGGCTGTCCGCCGTTACCGGCTGGAAGGCCGCGTTGAACTTGAGTTTGTAGGCCAGGCTGACCAGCTCGTTGTCGATAAGGGCCGCGATGATTTCTTCCCCTTTGTTTTTTGCCTGCGGGGCTTCCTCCGCGAGGAGCGACACGGGCGTCCCGTGGGGAAGCTCCCGGGTTTCGCCGGAAGGCATGCGGATGTGGACGTTTGGCATGGAATCTCCTTTTGGGCCGGGCTGTGTCATTCCTGGTTGGCCATGGCTTTCGGATCGATGCGGACGGATTCTTCCCGGGTGAGGGGGCGCACGATCTGCGTGTCGGGTTCGTCGCTTTTTACGAGGTAGGGGTCAGGCAGTTTGCCGCCGGTCTGGTTGATGAGGACCTTGACCGTGGGCGCTTTCGGGTTGCCCGGGTTGGGTTCCACGACGAGGCCCCGCGTGCCGTTGGCAAGAAGGACATAGCTTCCTACCGGATACAGGGACAGGCAGACTACCAGGGCTTTGAGGACCAGCTCGTCATACTGCTTTCCCCTGCCTTTCAGGAGGTCAAGGATAACCGAATGGCTCTCCCTGCCGGGGCGATAGGGGCGCTTGGAGACAAGGGCCGCGTAGGCGCTGCACAGGCCGATGATTTTTGCCGCGGGGAGATCCTCTCGTCGGTGATTCCCCGGGGATAGCCGCTCCCGTCTGGATGCTCGTGGTGTTCTAGGATCGAGAGGCACACGGGCATGGGGAAGGCGAAGGACTTGAGTATCTTGAAACCCAAAACCGTGTGGGCGGTGATGGCCCGCTTTTCTTCCGGCGTAAGGACCTTGTCCGACATGTAGAGCTGCGGGGGCAGGCGGATCATGCCGATTTCATGGAGCAGGGCGCCGATTCCCAGCTCGATGAGTTTGTGGGGGGGCAGTTTGAGCTGGGCGCCCACGGCGCAGCCCAGGATAGTCGTTTTTACTGAATGGGCGACGATGTAGCTTTTTTCCTGGGCCTGCATGTCGGCAAGGCGCAGGATGTAATTTTTGCGGTTTTTTACTTTTTCGATGGTTTCCTTGACTTTGTCGCTGATGAGTTTTATGGAGAGGGTGTTTTTTGTGACAAAGTCGGTAAACCGTTTTTCGGTGAAGTCCAGCATCTCTTTGTAAAAGGCCGCGACGTCTTTGATGTTTTCCTGTTCTTTCAGGTTCTGCGTCAGGGTGAGGGTGCTGCTTTCCGAGGTGCCTGCCTCGATGTCGCTGAAGGTCTGGGTGTCCGTTGGGCCTTCCGTATAAACGGCGGCATAGTTCCACTTTTTTAGCCGTTTGATGAGGATGTCCGTGACGGGAATGTTCTGGGACAGAATGATATACTTGTCGTCCAACCACACCGGCGTGGTGTAATAGGTGTTTTCCGTAAGTTCGGTTATTCTTATCTGGTTCATTTTTTAGTCCGTTGACCCCTGTTTTCGTTTTCCTTATACTTACTCTATTATCGATATAATAATATACTATCCTTAATTATGGGAGATACCTCTTGAAGTTTAAAACAATTTATTTTTTTTTCAATGCGATTCTAGTTGTTTCTTTTACTGTCATCTTTTTTATGCCGTTTTTCATGCTTGGATGGGACTATGTTAAGGTTTTTTGGACCCAGAATTGGTACCTTCCGCTGGTTTTTTTCCTGACCGTGGCGGTCCTGAACGCCTATTTTCTTAGTAAGTGGAAGCTTTTTTCGCTTCTTGAATCGGAAAACTGGAAGGAGGCCAGCCAGTATCTGGAGCGGCGCATATACGAGAAGAACTCTTCCTCGCGGCAGGCCGTGCGCATCCTTATCAATACCTGTATCGTTTTGGCGGACATCGTGGCCCTGGCGAGGCTGTCCCGGCATATTGCCGAGAACAAGCCCCGGCTTTTCGCTGTTTTTGCCCTTGATCTTGGCGTCCCGTACATCATCCGCGGCGATCCCGCCATGATGGAGGCTTATTTCGAGAAGGCTTTGCGGAATCCCCGGGTGCGGAAACGGGATTGGCTGCGCTGGAATCTCGCCTTCGCCCGGATGGCGGGCGGCGGATACGCGGACAGGGAAAAGGTGCGGGAGGAGCTTTCGCTTCTCGCGAAAAAAGAGGAGGATCCCCTCCTTGTGCTTTTGTCCGTTTACCTTCTGGACAAGAGTGCCGAAAAGGGGGATGATGAGGCACGGTTGATAGCCGGGGTGTGTTCTTCCCTGAAAGGGAAATATACGCGCGAGGCATGGGTAAAAACCGTGGGGCGTTCCAGGAACACCCTTATGGGCCTTGTTTTGTCGAAGCTGGCGGACGAGGCGGAAAAATGGCTTTTTGAAGGCGAGGAGTGAATGCCGTTATGGAAGAATTTAAAAAATCCCGCAAACTGGACAATGTGTGTTACGACATCCGGGGGCCGGTACTGGAACAGGCCAAAAAAATGGAAGAGGAAGGCTCCCAGATCCTCAAGCTGAACATCGGCAATCCTGCGCCCTTCGGGTTTACCGCCCCGGACGAAATCCTGCACGATGTCATTGTCAACCTTCCCAACGCCCAGGGCTACTGCGATTCAAAGGGCCTGTTTCCCGCGCGCAAGGCCATCATGCAATACTGCCAGCAGAAACAAATCGCCGGGGTCACGACCGAGGACATTTACATCGGCAACGGCGTGAGCGAGTTGATTATGATTTCCATGCAGGGGCTTCTGGACAGCGGCGACGAGGTGCTTATTCCCGCCCCCGACTATCCTCTGTGGACCGCGGCGGTGAACCTTTCCGGCGGCACGGCTGTGCATTATATCTGCGATGAGGGGCAGGACTGGATTCCCGACCTGAAGGACCTTGAGGCGAAGATCAGCCCCCGCACCAAGGGCGTGGTTGTCATCAACCCGAACAACCCCACGGGGGCGGTGTATCCCGAAGAGGTCCTGCGGAAAATCTGCGGCATCGCCGCGGCGCACGGGCTTATCATTTTTGCCGACGAGATTTACGACAAGATACTGTATGACGGCCTTACCCATACCTCGATAGCGTCCCTGGCGGAGGATGTGTTCTGCGTCACCATGAACGGGCTTTCAAAGGCGTACCGGATTGCCGGTTTTCGCGGCGGCTGGATGGTCCTGAGCGGGAAAAAAAGCATCGCGAAGGATTACCGCGAGGGGCTGGACATGCTTGCGAACATGCGCCTGTGTTCCAACGTTCCCACGCAGTTTGCCATTCAGACGGCCCTGGGCGGCTACCAGAGCATAAACGACCTTGTGCTTCCCGGGGGCAGGCTGAAGGAGCAGCGCGACCTGTGCCACAAAATGCTCTGCGAGATTCCCGGCGTCACCGCGGTGAAGCCCCAGGGGGCCTTGTATTGTTTCCCCAAATTCGATGCCGCCCGCTTCCATATTACCGACGACCAGAAGTTTATCTACGACCTGCTCCTCGAAAAGAAGATGCTGCTGGTGCAGGGCACGGGCTTTAACTGGCCCCAGCCCGACCACTTCCGCGTTGTTTTTTTGCCTGACGTGGAAATGCTTAAAGACGCCCTCGCCCGCCTGCGGGATTTCCTGGCCTCGTATAAACAAAGGGAATAAAGAAAAACCAAACCACGGACGACACGGACATGGGACTTGTTTAAGAACCGGCAGGTTCTTGAACAAGTCTATTTTTTTTTGCCCGTGTCGTCGGCCTTCCGTCCGCGTGGTCCGCGGTTAAATCCTTTTCAAGGGTGTCAGGCGCCCACGGGAGCCGCTTTTTTGGGAAGGTGGCGCGCGATTGTCTTCATGAGTTCGTCGAGGTCAACGGGCTTGCCAATGTGGGCGTTCATGCCCGCGTTCAGGCATTTGGTGACGACCTCGCCCCCCGTGTCGGCGGTGATGGCGATGATGGGCACGGACCGCGCGCCTGGAAGGCCCGAGGCGCGGATGCGCCGCGCCGCCTCAAAGCCGTCCATGCCGGGCATGTGCAGGTCCATAAGCAGGAGATCGTAGCCACCGGAGCGCGCGGTGAATTTTTCCACCGCGTCCCCGCCGTCCGCCGCGCAGTCTATGGCGGCCCCGCTTCCGTCCAGCAGGGCCAGGACTATCTCGCGGTTCAGCTCTATGTCGTCCGCCAAAAGAAAGCGGCGGCCCGCGAAAGGCTCTTCATCCGAGGCGGCCTCCTCCGCTGCGCCTTGCTCCCCTTCGGCGGGAATGCCCACCTTGAGGGTGCAGGTGAAAACCGAGCCCTTGCCGGGTTCCGATTCGACCTGTATGTCGCCGTCCATCATCCTGACGATATTTTTGGCTATGGTCAGGCCCAGCCCCACGCCCCCGTAGCGGCGGGTTATTCCGCTCTCCTGCTGTTCAAAGGCCTCCCCAAGGTGTTCCAGGTGTTCTTTCTGGATGCCTATGCCCGTGTCGCTTACCGCGAAACGCAGGACGGCCGTATCGCCCTCCCGCGCGGCCAGGGCGGCCGACAGCCCGACGCTGCCGCCTTCCGGGGTAAACTTTACCGCGTTTCCCAGAATGTTGATAAGCACATGCTTGAGCGCGTTCTGGTCGGCGAAAACCATGCGGGGCAGGTCCTGCGCCACGTCCAGGGTAAAGCCCTGTTTCTTTTCCCGGGCGCGGACCTTGAACAAGCCGACTGTGGCCTGAAGCATGTCATAAAGGTCAAAGACCTGGGGCGCCAGCTCCGAGGTTTTGTGTTCAAACTTAACCATGTCGAGCATGTTGTTGATGATATCCAAAAGATCGCGGGCGGAATGGTCGATTTTCTCCAGGCAGTAGTTTTTCTGCTGCGTGCCGTCCTCCGTCTGCCCTATGCCCGCCATGCCGATGATCGCGTTCATCGGCGTGCGCATTTCGTGGCTCATGCGGCTGATGAAGTCGCTCTTGGCCCGGTTGTAATACTCCGCGTGTTCCTTTGCCGCGATAAGCTCTTTTTGCAGGACATAGAGCTCGGTAACATCGTTGGCGGTCAGGGCGATGGCGATTTCCCCGTCCTGCAAGGTAAGGGCGAAGGCCGTGACCGCCATGATGATTTCCTCCCCGTTTTTGCGCACCGCCATCATGGTGAAGTCGGATTTGCCCTCCTTGAGCACCTGGGGCAGGTACACCTCGTTGATGCGGGCCATGTCTTCCTTGGCGGCAAGAAGCGCAAGGCCGCCCTGCATGAACTCCTCTTCCGAATACCCCGTGTCGCAGGTCACCGCGGCGTTGACGTATTCTATGCGGCCGCCCCCGTTCATGAACATCACGAAGCGGGGGGTGTTCTCCACAATCGCGGAGGTCCTGATAAGGTTGTCCTTGATGATGCTTTTGGCGATGTCGTTTGACAGCTCGTTCTGTATCAGGCCGATAAGCTGGAGATCGCTTTCGCTCCAGTGCCTCGGAACGTCGAAGACTTCGATGGTCAGTATCCCCCACAGCCCCCCCGACACCTGGATGGGGACCGACACGAAAGCCTTGACCGCCGTGTCGGCGCGGGAAATGCGGTAGGCCGTGGCCGAGGTGTCGTCGACGGCGATGCGGGCCTGCCGCCCTTCGGAAATATCCCTGTACAGGGCGTCCTGGGGGTTAAACACGCCCGGCTCAATCCGCCCGCAGGCCTTTTTGTCGCCGTGCCAGACATAGGGATATTCCACGCGCCGGTTTTCCGTGTCTATGTGGGCGATGATGACCCTGTCCGCCTTGAGAAAATCGCCGACCTTGGCAAGGGAGTTTTCGATGTTCGTCCGGGTGGTGCTGCCCGAAGCGAAAATCTGCGAAAGGTTGCGCATCAGTTCCTGCTGCTCGATGCGGCGCACGAGCCGGGCCTCGGCCTCTTCCTTGTCGGTAAGGTGCTGGAGCATGTCGTTTATCGCGGCGGCCAGGGAATAGATTTCGCTTTGCCTGCCGTAGCCGCGCATCTGCAAGGCTTCCGTGCCCCTGATGTGCGTGACCTCCCTGTTCAAAAGGAAAATGGGCCGCAGGACGCCTCGGTGGAAGAAAAAACTCAAAACGATGAAGATGCCGCCCATCGCGGCGCACAGGCCCAGGGATGTAAGCATGACGACCTGGCTGCCCGCGCGGAAACTCTCGCGCTGCCGCGTGGCCTGCAGTATGAGAATCCCCCCGCCGGGATTTTCCACCGGCATGTTCAGCGATATTTCCTGGTTGCTGGGGCGCTCTATCTCGTTTGGGACTTTTTTCGCGGACTGGGCGCCGTTCAGAAGCGTGAAAGTGGTCCGGGGAAAATGGATGATGGTCCGCATGTATTCATCGGTTAAAAGGATTCCCGTCACAAAAACGCCGAAGGGCCTTCCGTCCACATTGTAGACGGCCACGGGCGCGGCGCAGACGTAGAAGGGCTTTTCCCCAAGAAACAGAATCTCTTCGGCGGCCAGGGAATTGAAGTCCGTTGAGGTTCTGTCATATTTGGCCAGGACTTCCTGATACAGGCGGGACACAAGTTCCTGAAAGCCGGGAGGCTCCGGCATCGGCGGCCCGTCCGGGTTTAAGTAGTCAAGGAATTCCCGGTACACGATTGTTCCGCCGGAATCGGCAAAAGCGGTGAAATTCAAATCGTATTCGTGGGCGATGATTCCGCTGGGCCAGTTGTCGCTGATATAGCGGGGGTTTTTCCCCAGCACGAAGGAGACGCTTTGATCCCAGTTGGCATAGGCCAGGCTTATGTGGCGGATGGCGGCTTTTCGCGCGGCTATGTTTTCCCCGGCAACGATTTGCAGGCTGCGCAAGACACTGTCCTCGGCCATGTGAATCATCCCGAACATGGAGGGGAAAAAGATCGAGGCAAACAGGACAAGCAGGACGATGAAACAGGCCGCGATAATCAGAATCACCCTGCCGCGCAGGGAGTGCCTTTTGATCGGCGTGTCCATGTTGTTGAGCCTCCTTATAAACCACTGACCTCACGGAAACCACTGAACCATACGGAAAACCACTGACCACACGGAAAAAGCCACTGACTGCACAGGAACCACTGACTACACGGAAAACCGCTGACCTTACGGACAAGACATGAAATTTGTCCGGGGAGTCCGTGCCTATCCGCGCGGTCAGGGGTTTCTTTCATTCTTCGGCAGCCCCTGGGCGCGCAAGGGATTGAAGCGGAAATCCCGCAGGGCGTGCGAAGCACGCACGAGGAATTGAAGCGGAAAGCCCGGTTTGCGGCGTTTTACGCCGCAAATGCGCCCGTCTTCTTATTTCGCCTTTTTCCCCGCGCTTCCTGTTTTTTTTGCCGCTCTTTTTGCCGGAGGAATTTTCGCGGCTGCTTCCTTCCCCGTGGCCGTGGCTTTTTTTGCCCTTGGCTTTTTTCCTGCGGTTTTTTTTGCCGCACCCTGTTTTTTCGCCGCGCCTGGGGCCGCTGCCGTGGGCGTCCCCCGCTCCAGAAGAATGGTCTTCGTCGGCCTGTCGGCTACCTCCGCAGGGCCGTAATACTGAATGGCGCCGGGATACAGGTACAGGGTCTCCCGCGCCCACAGATCGCGCTTGGCCGCGAATGCCTTGAAAGGCCTGCCTGCCAAATCAACCAGGGCCTTTTTGATGACGGGCTTTTTGCTGCCGTGCCGCTGCTCAAGATTCATCATCATCGTCAGGGGGATGCCCGCCGGCAGCCAGGCCCGCGCCGGATGCGCCAGATTGCGCACCGAGGAAATATAACCGGAAAGGCCGCCCGCGATAAGCAGGAACGCCGTGTAGCCCAGGCTGTAGCAGTAGTCCGCGTCAAAGTTGGAAGGAAACGCGCTGCGGCCCTCGTAGCCCAAAAAGTGGCTTAGAGTGGTATAGGAACCCTTGAACGCCCCCGAATCCTTCATTTGGCGGATCCTGGCCTCGGTCATCGCGGTCAGAAGCTGCTCCGTCTCGATGCGGGACACCTGGACATTGCCGTGGGGGTCGCGGTCCATAAGAAGCTGGCGCTTGATGCCGTGCGGCAGGCCGGAAAACACCTCGCGCGAGTCCGCTTCGAGGTTTTGCGCGACAAAGCGGATCTGCTCATCCAGCGAAGGCAGAACCGCGAAGGTCGAGGCCTGGTGGGCAAGAAGATCGCTCAAAGCGGAAATGAGTTTTTTCATCTCGGGAATAAACTCCACAAGCCCTTCGGGAATAAGGACAATGCCAAAAGCCAGCCCCCGCGAGGCGCGCAGGGCGATGACTTCGCAGATGCTCTCGACGATTTGGGTAAGGGTCTGCTTTTTCCCCTCGACTTCCTCCGAAATAAGCGCCACATTCGGCTGCGTCTGCAAGGCGCACTCAAGGCAGATATGGCTCGCCGCCCGGCCCATCAGCTTGATGAAATGCCAATACTTGCGCGCCGAGGCCGCGTCCCGCGCGATATTGCCGATAAGCTCCGAATACGTTTTGACCGCCGTGTCAAAACCAAAGGAACTTTCGATGTATTCGTTTTTTAAGTCCCCGTCTATGGTTTTGGGAACGCCGATTACCTGGATATCCGAACCCCGCGAAATAAAATACTCTGCCAGAAGCGCCGCGTTGGTATTTGAATCGTCCCCGCCGATGACAACCAGCGCCCGCAGCTCCCTGTCCCGCGCGTTTTTCAACGCCAGCGCGAACTGGTCCGGCGTCTCGATCTTCGTGCGCCCCGAACCGATGATGTCGAAACCGCCCGTGTTCCGGTACTGCTCCACCAGCTTGGGCGTGATCTCCAGCGCCGCGTTTTTCAAAAGCCCCGAAGGCCCGCCAAAAAACCCGAAAAGCCTGGAAGCCGCGTTTCCCCGCTTGATCCCGTCAAGCAGCCCCGCGATGACGTTGTGCCCTCCGGGCGCCTGCCCGCCTGACAGAATGACGCCCACATTAATCCTCTTCAGGGCATTGGGATTTTTGCCCGCCCGCAAACCCGCGATGGGCTTGCCGTAGGTGTTAGGGAAAATCCTCTTCAACTCCTCCCGGTCCCCGATTGACTCCGTTGGCGCCCCCAGGCTTATCCGAATAGCCTCCACCGGCTTTGTCAGAACCGGCGGCAGTTTCGGCCTGTACGCGTAACGCGCGCTTTGCAACGCGGAAATTTCCATAGGACTGCCTCCTCCCCAAAAAATTCGGTTTTTACCAGTTTACATCAGCGCAAAGGAAAATGGCAAGAGGACTTTACGCAACAGAATAAGAAAAACCACCGGCCACGCCGAAAATACTGGCTCTTGATCGGAATTCCTTCTTGAGAATAAAACCTATCGCGCAAAAAAACAAGGGGAGGGCTTGGAAATTTGAGGAATCAGTGAAGTGTGGACAGGAAGGTTGGGCGCCTTTTTTGCTAGCGCAAAAAACCGGGCTTTCCGGGGCTGCGCTATCGCTCCGGCCCCGCCGGGGGGATGCATGGGCGAGCAGTATTTTGTGTCCGCGCAGCGGTCACAAAATACAGGCCAGCCCTCCGGCGTGGCTTGCTTCGCAACCCCTCCAATCCCTGGCGCGGCCCGCGGCGTATATGCTGTGTCAAACCAACCACGGGCGACACGGAAAACGCGGGCTTTTACCCCGTCGTCTTTCTTCCAGTGAGGCCAGTGGTCTCCTTCTCCGGCAGAATAGTGGCTTAGAGCCTATCCCCAAATAATTCCCCGCCTTGCACAACAGAATAAGAGAAACCGAAAGACCTCACTGCACAGCAATGAAGAACCTCGGAGCAAGCTCCGAGGTATCTTCGTTTGGCAAGGAATTGGATTTTATGGCATGGTTCATACCC
>JAISXE010000047.1 GCA_031270615.1 Spirochaetia bacterium | reverse complement strand
TATAATGTAGAAATAATATAAAATATAGCGTACGGCAAAACAGCGCATAACAGGACTGATATGCTTCTCCGCCAGTAGGCGGCTCGGGGTTCCGTTCCGCTAGGTCGGCTGCGCCTCCCGCGCTCCACTCCACCCACATTTTGCCAGCCCTGGCCTTGCTACGCAAGCCCTTATTCGGGCTGGCAAAACGCTGTAAACAACCAAAGCGTTATGCGCAATAGCTCCTGAAGTTTATCGGAAAATATAGTATACAAAACAAAAAAAAACTTGAGGGTGAAAAATAAAATGCTGCGGTATTAGTGCGTGCTGCTGTCGGCTTTTTGTCCGCGCGGTCTGTGGTTGCTTTGATTTGGAAGGCATGGTCCATCAGCCCTTTGGGGCTGGCAATTATAGGTATTGATTTGTATGCGCCGCACGCGGCGCTGAATTGTGCCACGGGGCTTGCTTCGAGGTTCTTCGTTCTTCCGCGCGAGGGATTGGAGGGGCGCGAAGCGGCCACGCGCGTAGGGCTGGTCGTATTTTGTGACCGCTGTGCGGACACAAAATACTGCTCGCCCATGCATCCCGGCGGGGCGGAACCCCCGGAAAGCCCGGTTTTTTTGCCGGGCGGCCCGGCAAAAAAACGCGCCCAAAAACCCCTTGTCCCTCATTCCTCATTTTTACTTGGTAACTCCCCCCTGTTCCTTATTTTCGTTTTTTGGTAGTATTATTGTGGTATGAACAGGATTGTTGAAAAGGTCCGGCTTTCGGACGAGGTTTACCGGATTGTCGTGGAGGCGCCGCTTGTCGCCGAAGAGCGCAGGCCGGGGCAGTTTGTTATTGTCCAGCGGGACAGCGAGTTCGCGGAGCGCATTCCGCTTACTATTGCCGATGCGGATGTGGGGAAGGGGACCATCACGATGATTTTCCAGACTGTGGGTGGTTCCACGCACAAGCTGGCTTTGCTTGAGGCGGGCGACAGTGTCGGGAATATTCTGGGGCCGCTGGGGAGGCCTACGCATATTGAGAAGGTGGGGACGGTTGTGTGCGTGGGCGGCGGGATCGGCGTGGCGCCTATGTATCCCATTGCCCAGGGCATGAAGGAGGCGGGTAACAGGCTTGTCGTCATTATGGGGGCGCGCAACAAGGGCCTCCTGATTATGGAGGACCAGATGAAGGCCATCGCCGACGAGCTTGTCGTTGTTACGGATGACGGCTCGTATGGGCGCAAGGCCCTCGTTACCGAGCCGTTGAGGGAGCTGTGCGAAAAAGACCCCAGGCCCGACCAGGTTGTGGTTATCGGGCCGCCTATTATGATGAAGTTCTGCGTGGAGACCACGCGGCCTTTTGCGGTGCCTACGCTGGTTTCGCTGAATACGATTATGATTGACGGGACGGGGATGTGTGGGGGCTGCCGGGTCACTGTGGGCGGCAGGACGAAGTTCGTCTGCGTTGACGGGCCGGAGTTCGACGGCCACCAGGTGGATTTTGCCAATATGCTGCTGCGCATGGGGTCCTACCGGGACGTTGAGGCGGCGGCCCACGAAAAATGCCATCTTGAAATGGAAGCCGGAAAAGCGGCGGGCCGTTTATAGATTTTTATTCCACGATAGTTTTTGAGGGGAGAACCATGAGTAACCATCCTGATGCCCAGGCATTCAAGAAAAACGCTGCCGAAATTCTGGCCGGCCTCCAGGGGAGGACGCTTTCCGCGAAAGACCGGCTGGCCATTCCTCCCCAGGAGATGCCCGTGCAGGACCCGCAGGTCCGCTGCCGCAATATGGGCGAGGTCGCCGTGGGCTACTGCGAGGAGCAGGCGCGGCTGGAGGCCCTGCGCTGCCTTCAGTGCAAAACGGCGCCCTGTGTCGCTTCCTGCCCGGTGAGGATCGACATACCTGGTTTTATCGCGAAGACGGCCGAGGGCAGCTTCGGCGAGGCCCTTGCGATAGTGCGCGGGAGCAATCTTTTTCCTGCCATTTGCGGCAGGGTGTGCCCCCAGGAGGTCCAGTGCCAGTCCACCTGCACGGTGGGCAGGTCCTTGAAGAGCCTGGAGAAGGCCGTGTCCATAGGCAGGCTTGAGCGTTTCGTGGCCGACTTCCAGCGCGCCTGCGGCGGGGAGGATGCGCCGGCCCTGCCCCGGGCAACGGGGAAGCGGGTGGCTGTTGTGGGTTCCGGGCCTGCCGGGCTTGCTGCCGCGGCGGATCTTGCGAAGGCGGGGCATTCGGTGACGGTTTTTGAGGGTTTCCACAAGCCGGGCGGTGTCATGGTTTATGGCATTCCAGAGTTCCGGCTGCCTAAGGAGATCGTGGGCGGCGAGATCGAGATGCTGAAAAAACTGGGTGTCACGATACAGCTTAATTTCCTTGTGGGCAGGACGCGCGCCTTGAAGGACCTTTTCAGAAAAGACGGGTTTGACGCGGTTTTTGTGGGGACAGGGGCGGGGCTGCCCAAATTCATGGATATTCCCGGCGAAAACATGGTGGGGGTTTTGAGCGCCAACGAGTATCTTACCCGCTCCAATCTGATGAAGGCCTACGACACGGAGCATGCGGACACGCCGATTTTCCGCGCGCGGCGCATAGCGGTCCTGGGCGGGGGCAACGTCGCCATGGACGCGGCCCGCACGGCCCTGCGCATGGGCGCGGAGAAGGTGTATGTCGTGTACCGCAGGACGGAGAAGGAGATGCCGGCCCGCGCGGAGGAGGTTGCCCACGCGCGGGAGGAGGGGGTGGAGTTCCATTTTCTTGAGAACGCCAAGCGCGTCCTGGGCGACGAAAAAAGCCGGGTGACGGGCATGGAGTGTTTTTCCTACACGCTGGGCGAGCCGGACGCTTCGGGCCGGCGCAGCCCCGTTGTGGTGGAAGGCTCGGAGCATGTTCTGGATGTGGACGCGGTTATTGTGGCCATCGGGAACGAGTCGGCGCCCCTTCTTCCGCAGACGAACCCCGACCTGGCGGTGACCAAACGGGGCAACATCGTTGTCGATGAGGCGGGAAAAACCTCCCTCGACAGGGTGTACGCGGGGGGGGACATTGTTCTTGGCGCGGCGACGGTAATCCTTGCCATGGGCGAGGGGAGGCGGGCTGCGGCCTCCATCAACAAACTGCTTGCGGGAGCCTAGGGGGGCCGTATGAACAGGATAGCCGTAAAGGACATTTCCCGGACTGTCCTGGAAGAGCGTTACGCGAAAGCAGCGCCTGTTTACGAAGAATACTTGAAGGCTTTTTCCTCGGAGGTTTTGGCGCTGCTGGGGGCGACGGACATACGCTTTACCCTGAAGCAGCGGCTGAAGCACTTTGACAGCTTTTTCGGGAAAATCCTGCGCAAGGCCAAGGAACTCAGCTCCAAGCCGGACCGGCACGCGGAGCTGGAGCGGGACAACTCCGTGCTTATCACCGACCTTATCGGGATGCGCATCATCTGTCCTTTCGGGGAGGACACCACCCGGGTGGAGGACCTTATCCGCAGCCGCTTTGAGCTTGTGGAGCGGGAGCGCAAGGGCGAGGATTACTCGCCCCGCGAGTTCGGCTACGAGGCCGTCCACCTGGTGGTGAAGCTCGCGGGAAAAACGGAAGTGGCGGGCTGCCCGCAGGAAGAGCTTCTGTGCGAGATACAGCTCCGCACGATTTTGCAGGACGCCTGGGCCGAGGTCGAACACGAGCTTTTGTACAAGGCGGAGTTTACCCCCTTCGACGAACCCATACGCCGGCGGCTTGCCGCGGTAAACGCGAACCTTAGCCTTATCGACACAATCTTCCAGGAGATCCGCGACTACCAGCGGCGGCTGCAGGAAGAGCTGCGCAAGCGGCGGGAAACCGTTGTCCAGAAAATCGAGATGGAGCTGCCCCTGCCGGAAGCCCGAAACGCGCGGGTGCCGGAAACCCCGGCGCGCGGGGACGGTCCCAGCCCGGATTTTGCCGTGTCGCTGGTTGAAACAAACGACAGCCTGCTCCTGGAGGCCCTGAGCGCCCACAATGGGGGGTGTTATGCGGAGGCGATTGCCATTTACAGCCGCCTTTTGATGCGGCGGCCGAAAAGCTCTTTGAAGGCGATCATCCACATCCACCGGGGCATGGCCTTCTTCGGCAGTTCCCGCTACCAGGAAGCCCTGGAGGATTTTACCTCCGCGGTGCAGCTTGACAAAAAGAATGTCCGCGCCTACTACTACCGGGGCGTCGTCTACAGGTTCATGCAGGACCCCCGCCGGGCCCTCGCCGACCTTGACCGCTGCGCCGCCCTTGACCCCTACCAGTTTGACGCGGTTTTCGCCCGCGCCCAGGTCTACTTCAGCCTTGGGGACTATATCATGGCCTACGAGGACTCTTCCCGCGCGCTCGCGATCCGCCCCGACGACCAGCGGGTCTGCCGTTTCCTGGACGTGGTCAAGGACAGGATGCAGTTCTGAGGTTCTGGGCAGGGCGCCTCCCGGCGGGGACGCCGGGACCGGGCTTTGCGGGGCTGCGCTGCCGCTCCGGCCCCGCGCTCGGCCATTAACCTATGTATACGCCAAGGGCTTTTTAGGGCCTCTTGCCCGGAAGCATTGCCATCACAGACACGCTCCCGCGTGCGTTTGCCGGGGCATGCGCGTGGCTGCTTCGCACCCCTCCAATCCAGGTTGCATGGGCGAGCAGCAACCCGAAGGGTTGCGACCAGCCCCTGGCGCGGGGTTTTACGCAGTGGGGAATCGCTTCGCGATTCCCCACTGGCCTGGTTATCCGCAAAATGCCGCGGTCTGGGGCTATAAGCACGTTTTGTATTGCAGGAGGCACTTAGAGCCTATCCCCAAATAATTCCCCGCCTTGCACAACAGAATAAGAAAAACCACTGACCACGCGGACAGATTTTTTTTCAATAGAGTTGTTTAGAACCCCGGTTTTTTGTCCCTCTTTGTCGGCCTGTCGCCTTTATATACGACAGAACCGTTTTTGGGCCTCTCGCCCTGTTGCCGGGTGGGCAAAGACACGCCCTGATGGGCGTGCGTTTATTTCGGCGTGCGCAGTCCG
>JAISXE010000182.1 GCA_031270615.1 Spirochaetia bacterium | reverse complement strand
ATTTCCGCTTCTATCCCTTGTGCCCCACGGGCTGACCTATGCCTTAACCTGTTGACAGCGGTTTTTTACCACTGACCACACAGATGGAAGGCCGACGAAGAGGGCTGAAGGCCCCGTGTTGGCAAGGCAAAACGGCCTGCCGCCCACGCGCCAGGGATTGGAGGGGGCGCGAAGCGCGCCCGCAGGGCCGGAGCGGCAGCGCAGCCCCGGAAAGCCCGGTTTTTTTCGGCGCAGCCGAAAAAAAGGCGCCCCCCCTCTTATCTGTCCCCCCCCCCCACACTCTCTTCTGTCCGTGTCTGTCCGCGCGGTCAGTGGTCCAGTCACACCCCGTCCGGGAACCTGTCGTAGAAAACCATGCTGTCCAGGGGGTTGCGCTTGACGTGCATGTCCGCGGGCGCCGCGTCACCGGCGGGATAACCCAGAACCAGCAGGGCGACCGGCAGGAGTTTTTCCGGCAGCTTGAACTCGGCGGCAAGTTTCGCGGGCTCAAAGTACATGACCCAGGTTGTGCCCAGCCCAAGCTCCGCGGCCTGCAGCATCATCTGCGTCGTCACGATGCTCGCGTCAACCTGGTCGCTCTTTGCCCCGTCAAAGGGCCGCACCCAGCACGCCGAGGTGTCCGCGCACACGAGGAAAACCAAAGGCGCGCCGAAACGGCACCTGGTGCAGGCGTCTATCTTTTGCAGGTCTTCGGCCCTGGTAAGGACAAGAACGCGCTGCGGCTGCCTGTTTCCCGCGGTCGGGGCGTTTTGCGCCGTCCTGAGAATGGCGTCCAGATGTTCCTGCCGCACGGGAATATTCTTGAATTTACGCACGGAATACCGCAGCGCGCTCAACTTATCGAAATCCATGTCAGCCTCCTTGCATGCATAGTCGTATTTTTTCAAACTATTTCGCCCCGCTGGCCGCGTTCATAAAACGCCGCTGGTAGCTCACCACCTGGCTGCTTGAGGCAAAGCGGGAAAGGTATTCGGGTTCCGCCGTGATGACCACCCTGTCGGCCATATCAAGGAATTCCGCCTCCGTAAGCAGCCTGTCAATCGCCGGGTACATCGTGGGCCCTTCCATGCTGCAAATGATAAGCCGCGTCTCGGGCAGGTTGGCCCCGCGCAGCACGCGCAGATTGTGCCTTACGCCGTCAAGCCCGTCATGGCTTCCGGCAGGACCCTCCGCCGCGCCCCGGTAGGCCAGTATGCCCTCGCCCATCTTTTTGACCTCGAAAAGGTCCAGGTTCCCCGCGCTGGGGGGCAGGAAATCCTTTTCCACAAAAAACTTCCGCAGCTCCACGAGGAAGTCAGGATCGTCGCTGGTCCTGTACAAATCAAGGCAGCGCCGCACCGCCTCGGTCTGGACCAGCCGGTGGCGGATAAAACTGTTGATAAAGTACGGCTTCGCCTGGAGCGCGAGGGCCGTCTGGTAGGGTTCAAACATCAGCGTGAAATTAACGCGGAATCCGTTCTCCCTCAGCATGAGGGCAAGGTTGTGCCCGCGCACAAAGTCTTCGGTTTTGCCCTGGTCGTATTTCAGCGAGAACTTTTTGTCGCCCGCCAAAAGCTCGCCCACGTTCTGCGCGTTCACCGGGCCGGTATGCGGCACCTTGATAACCACCCGGTAGGGCGAAAGCATCTCCCGGAACCTCGCGGCCTCCTCAAGGATCTTCCCCATGTCCTTTTCAAAAGGATTGTTCAGCTCCACGCTGATGTCCACGCCGGGCCCCAGAACGCGCCCGATCTCCGCCATGACCTCCTCGCGGGTCTTGAACCTGTTCCCCACATTGGCTTTCGGGTTGTTGATGAAAAGGTCGTAGATGATCCCGGGGTTGCAGGTCAGGTTCGCGATAAGCCCGCCGATGGGCGCCACCTCGTAGGGATTCGCCGAATCCGCGGAAAACAAAACCTGCGTCGCGCGCCTCTGGCCGTTTTTGTCGTAAGCGATGTCGCGCACCAGGTCCGCCCGCGCCACCTGGTCCTGGTCGATCTCGTATTCCACGCGGAACCCCGCCGGGGTTTCCCCTTCGGGAGTCTTGAAACAATCAATCACCTCTTTGAAGTTTTTCGTCACGCCGATGTGTTTTGCCACCCGCAGCAAATCTTCATACAGGCCCAGGCTGATCGGCTGCTGCCAAAACCGCCGCACATAGGCTTCCTCTTCCTTGATGACGCCGACCGCGCCTCCCGCAAGAGCCTTCACGCTCGCGCGCAGGCCGTCCCTTTGGGACCGCAGCAACCCATAATTCGCACTCATACATCCTCCTGAAAATTATATCGAAAATTTTTCTTTGCGTGCTTCATCTATCCACGATTCGGAATTTGGGCGCATTTTTGGCGCTTCCGCGCCAAAAAACGGGCTTTCCGCTCCAATCTTTTTTGCCGCCCTGCGGCAAAAAAGGATTTCCGCTGCAATCCCTTGCGCATGGGCGAGCAACGATTTTGCCTTGCAAAATTGCGACCAGCCGGGATGCATGGCGAGCAGCAATTTTGCTTCGCAAAATTGCGACCAGACCCTTGCGCGCCAGAGGGCTTTGCCGGATCTTGGACAGGCCCTCAGCGGTCATACTCAACGGCATGCACGGCGGCGGCGGACATAAGGCTAAAAACCTTATCCAGTTCCTCCTGCGAAAGCAAAACGCTCTCCGGGCTGGCCGAGTTTTTGATTTTTTCGGCGGCCTTACTGAAACTGTGCCGGACATGGTATTTTTGCACCCACTTGGGAAGATTCTCCGCGACGATTTCGCTGAGGATGGCGGAGGCGCTGAGGCCATAAAGCCGGGCCGCATCCTCTAACATTTTGTTTACTGACGGGGAGAGGGGAAAAAGGATCTGTCTGTCCTGAACCTGTTCTGTCATTTTCGTTTTTATTGAGCCGGCGTTCCGCATTTATCGCAATCCCGCTCAAAACCTCCTGTGCTATAAAATGACCAACGCAAGGCGTTTGATCACACTGTACAGCACCCCGGTTATTTTTGCAAGGCGTTTTTTGCAAGGGCAAAAAACGCCAGCGCGAATCGCGGGAAAACCGCGTGCCATCCCGCAGGATTATAGCCCATGGACAACACCCTGGTCCGGGGAACCGCAGCCTGGGCCTCGGCCAGGATTCTTGGCCGCTGGCCCCGCGCGCAAAAAACCGGCAGCGGCAGGGACCTTAGGGGCGGATGCCCGCGAATTCAGTGCGGCCAGTGGTTTCAGTTGCCTGGTTGCCGGGCTTGACTTTAGTCCTTAAATAAATTACCTTGCAGGGACGAGGTAAAACAAATGACACAAAATGTTAATATTCGCATGGAACCGGAGTTGAAAAAACAGGCGGAGGAGCTTTTCAGCGAGCTTGGGATGAATATGTCGACGGCCTTTACCATCTTCGTGCGCCAGGCGGTGCGGCAGCGGAAGATCCCCTTTGAGATCAGCGCGCCGAAACCCGTTATCCGCGCCGGTTATCCCGTGCCGCCGGGGGAGGAAGACGACCCCTTTTACAGCAAAAAGAATCTGCGGCATTTGCAGAAAGCGGTTAAAGAGGTGGAAGCGGGAAAGGTGGTTAAAAAAAACATGGAAGAACTGTTGGAGATGGAAAAATGACCATTGCCTTTGCCGGGAGCGGCTGGTCGCAGTATCTTGATTGGCAAACCCAAGACAAAAAGATGATAAAAAAGATCAACCGGATCATTGAGGATATTGGGCGGACCGGCCACTCCGGCATAGGAAAACCCGAGCCGCTCAAGGGGAATCTTTCCGGGTGGTGGTCCCGCCGTATAGACGAAAAGAACAGGCTTGTTTACCGGATACAGGGGGACACCATCGAAATATCCCAGTGCGGGGGGCATTATTAACCCGCCTTGCGCGTAAGGACAGGGAACCCGCTGTCCTGGCCAGACGGTGCCAGGCACGCTTT
>JAISXE010000017.1 GCA_031270615.1 Spirochaetia bacterium | reverse complement strand
GGAGCGCCAAAAACCAGGCTTTCCGCTTCAATTCCTCGCCCCCTTGAGGGGGCTGCGGGATTTCCGCTTCAATCCTTTGCGCCCCACGGGCTGACCTATGCCTTAACTTGTGGACAGTGGGAAGCCTACCCCGGATGCATGGGCGGCAGACCGTTTTGCGCTACCAACACGGGGCTTCGCCCGCGGCCTGCTTGTACGGCCTTAAAGAAAATTGCGACCAGCCCCCTCATGCGGGGGTTTGCCACCCCCGCAACGCCCCCGGACAATTATAAAACAGCATTCGCGGACTATCCCGCGCCCGCCGGGTTGGTGTCTTTTTCCGGCGAAATCATGAAATCCGAACCGTATGGACCCCGCGCTGAAAAAAGCGTACGGCGCCACAGGCACATACTCCATCCATGATTCACGCCCTGGGTGCCTCGGCGGGGGATGTTCTTCACGGCGGCGGGTTTCAGAAGGGATACGCGCTGCGCACGGTCAATGTTTTTATCAGGCGAATGCCGGATAATTAATTTTTTATTATCAACCCAAGGAGGATTGGTATGAGGACAATTTCAGGCAGAAAAAAAGTTTTGGCAATTTTGTTTGCGGGTCTGTTCGTGGCAGGATTTGCCTTTGCGGGCGGCGGCGGCGAGGCGGCCGCTCCCGCCCCTGCGGCTTCGGCTTCGGGGGGGATTCCCGTTCCCTCATCCCCGCTGAAGTATTCCATGGCGGGCGGCTCGGTGGGAGGCAACTTCTACCTGATGGGCGGGGGGCTTGCGCAGACCATCAACAAGCATCTGCCGCAGTATTTTCTTGTTACCTCGGAAACAACCGGGGGAGGCTCGGCCAACGCGGGCATGATTCAGAACGGCGAGGCCGAGTTCGGCATTGTCATGACTTCCTCGCTGTTTGAGGCCCAGCAGGGCGAGGCCAAATGGACGAACGGCGTCAAGCACACCAAACTGCGCGGCGCCGCCGCGTTGTACCCGTCCTGGCTCACGATTTATACCCTCAGTTCGTCGGGCATAAAAAAATTCCAGGATATTAACGGCAGAATCATCGGGCTTGGCTCGAAAGGCATGGCGATGGATTCCATCTTCCGCCAGTACCTGGAAAGCCAGAAAGTCGTTCCCAAACAGATCCACAACGACGGCCACGGCGCGACGGCCACCGCCCTGGGCAACGGGATCATCGACGTTGCCCTGCTTTTTTCCTATCCCCCGTTCGCGGCCATTGCCGAGCTTGAAAGCACCAAGGATTTGTCCTTTGTGCCTCTTTCCGCGCAGGAGCAGAAAGCGCTTACGGACAAGTACAGTTTCTATGTGGCTGACGCCATGCCCGCCGGTTCCTACAAGGGCGCCACGCAGAATGTCCCCGGCGTGTCCGAATGGAACATGATGGTCACAAGCAGCGATGTCCCTGCGGATATGGTGTACCTGGTTGTCAAAGCGCTGTTTGAAAACCAGGCGGACATGATCGCCGTGCATCCCAGTGCGAAATTCATGACGGCGAAGAATAACCTGAACTTCAACGTTCCCCTGCACGCGGGCGTCATTCGTTACATGAAAGAAGTCGGCATAGATGTCCCGGCGCGGCTTATTCCGCCGGAATACAAGGACTGACCCGACAGTAAAAACACGGACTTCCGTTCTCCCCCTTACCCGGGGGAGAACGGAAAATCTTAAAGGAAAAAAACATGCACCCGATTTCTTATGAATCGTTTCGCCGGCGGTTTATTGTCGTGCTGGGGGTTGTGACGGCTTTTGTCCATATCGGCCAGTTTACTTTTTTGCCCATGGAAAGCATTAAAATTTTCGCCTGGCATCTTATGCTGGGGCTTATCATAGTTTTTCTGTATAAGCCTTTCAAAAAGGGGGCCTCCGGCTGGCTGGTTCTGGATTGGACGCTTATTGTTCTGAGCATTGTTGTGGGCGTGTCGATTACCGCCAACTACGACAATTACATTACAATGATGCAGAACAACAGGCTGACGCCGTATTTTTTTGTTTTGGGCGTTATCTGCATTCTTTTGTCGGTTGAGGCGGCCCGCCGGGTTATCGGCTGGTTCCTGCCCATTGTGGCTTTTATAAGCGTTTTGTACGCCCTTTTCGGAGGCGGCCTGCCCGGCATTTTGGGGCACCGGGGATACAATGTGCAGCGCGCCATTATCACGATATTCAGCGATCAGGGAATTTACGGGACGCCCATAGGCGTTTCGGCTTCCAACGTGTACCTGTTTCTTCTTTTCGCGGCCTTTTTGAGCGCCTCGGGCGCGGACAGGATATTCCAGAACATCGCCATAGCCATTACCGGGAAAAAGAGGGGCGGCCCGGCGAAGATAGCGGTTATCGGCAGTTGCCTTTTCGGGACTATTTCCGGGAGCGCCGTGGCCAACGTCGTCTCCACCGGGGCGTTCACGATCCCGCTGATGAAGCGGCAGGGCTACGCGCCGCGTTTCGCCGGCGCCGTTGAGGCGGTCGCTTCCACGGGAGGCCAGTTTATGCCGCCCGTCATGGGGGCGGCGGCTTTTGTGTTGAGCGATATTTCCGGGACGCCCTACGCCGTCGTGTGTGTCGCGGCTTTGCTGCCCGCGCTGATGTACTATCTGACGCTTTTCAAGATGGTGGACCTGGAATCGGTCAAGCACGGACTGGTCGGGCTGCGAAGCGGGGAACTGCCGAACCTGAAAGAGGTTATGAGGGGGGGCGTCAAACTAATCATCCCTGTCGCGATTTTGCTTGTTCTGCTTTTGGTCGTCGACATGACGCCCATGCTGGCCGCGATTTATTCCATGGGGGCCATTGTGGTCTGCGGCCTTCTGGACAAGGGGGACCGGCTTACCTTCCGGGGGATTCTTGATGGTTTCGCGGGGGGCGTGCGGAGCCTTCCCCAGGTGGTCGCGGCCTGCGCGTGTTCGGGGATAGTCGTGGGCATGTTCGCCCTGACGGGCCTGGGGCTAAAGTTTTCCGATTTTATCATGCGGATGGGGGCTTCCAGCATCATTATCAGCCTGGTCCTTTCCATGCTTATCTGCTCGGTTCTGGGAATGGGCCTGCCGACGACCGCGGCCTACATCATCTGCGCCACGGCTATCGCGCCCGCGCTGATTAAAATCGGCATTCCCGCGCTGCCAACGCATTTGTTCCTTCTGTATTTTGCCTCCATATCCGCCATTACCCCGCCGGTTGCCGTCGCCTCGTATGCCGCCGCGAGCATCGCGGAGGCGAACCCCCTGAGGGTGGGCCTTACCGCCGTCAAGCTGGGGATAGCGGGTTTCGCCCTTCCGTTTACCTTTGTGCTGAACATGGATTATCTGCACATGGGCTTCGACGTGCTGACCCTGTTTACCTGGGTTTCCGCGTTTACGGTGTGCTACTCGGTGGCGGTTGCCCTCCAGGGATA
>JAISXE010000310.1 GCA_031270615.1 Spirochaetia bacterium | reverse complement strand
CAACTTTTTGATTTATTGAGCGATCCTTATGAATTGAAAGACATAAGCGAAGATACCGCAAACGCCGCTATCATTGAAGACTACAAAAACAAACTTCAGGAAATATTAAACCCAAACGTAATTGATAAAAAATGCAGGGAAGATCAGGAGAAAATTATTTCCGCGTTTGGTGGTCGGGAAAAATTTTCGCAGGATATTGTCTGGAAAACAAGCGAAACTCCTGTTCCAGGAGAATACATACAATAAAAATAAAATCCCCGCGTGGTACGAATCAAAAACACGCTGGCACTTGACAAAATGTGCATCGCCGCAGCCTTAAAAACCGAAGCGCAGCGGCATCGGCGGATACGCGGCATATCAGACCCGGAAGATTTTCCCTTTGATACAGACGGTAATTTGTTTTAAGTTTGACCTGCGCATGGATAAGACGATAACCGCTGGCTTCACTGGCCGCTGAAAGGCACCGGCCACCCGGACAGATTTTTTTTACTTTTTTCTGTCAACTCCTTGTCCGCGAGGCCGGTGCTTCCCCTAGCGCATAAGCTCTTTTGCCAGTTCCTGGAAGGCGGGCAGGGTTTCCCGGTAGAACAATTTCCAGCCTTCGCAGAGGGCGGAGAGGCCTGCGGGATTCCCCCCGGCCCGGTGTTTCGGGCAGTCCCCCCGGCAGTAGGGCAGAAACCCGCAGTCCCCGCAGGCCGCATTCCAGCGGTTTTTGCGCGCCCCGAATTTGCGGTAAACGGGTGAGTCAAGCAGGGCCTGCCAGGAGGCTTCCCGGATATTGCCCAGCCTCAGGGACGGCTGGACGAAAAAATCGCAGGGGTACACATCCCCCGTATGCTCGACAAGGAAATACTGGCAGCAGGAAGCGCCCATAAAGCACACATTGCAGCGGCCATGCACCAGGAAATACAAAACGGAATCAAAATGCCGCACGGAAACCGTCCGCGCGTCCCCGGGATACCACTGCCTGAAAATATCAAGCAGGAACCCGCCCCAGTCCTCCGCGCTTATGCTCCAGGGCTGGGGATTGCCCTTGTCGTCCCGCTCCACGCAGGGAATATACTGGTGGAAAAAAAACCCTTCGTTTTTCAGAAACCTGTATACTTCCCCGGCCTTTTTCACGTTGGCTGCCGACACCAGGGTAAGGATATTAAACTCGGTCCGGTTCCTCCGCAGGCGCCGTATCCCCCGCATGGCGCTTTTATAGCTGCCTTCCCCTCCGGTGTCGCGGCGGAACGTATTGTGGATGTTTTCAGGCCCGTCGAGGCTGAGTCCCAAAAGAAAATGGTATTGGGTAAAGAATTCGGCCATCTCATCGTCAAGGAGGGTCCCGTTTGTTTGAAGGCCGTTACTGACCCTGGCGCCCGGCCTGCCGCAGCGTTCCTGGAGCAGGACGGCTTTGCGGAAAAAATCGAGGCCCATCAGGGTCGGCTCCCCGCCCTGCCAGCCGAAAGCATGCACGGCCTGGTCCGTTTTCATATACGAGGCTATCAGCCGCTCCAGAACGGCGTCTCCCATCCTGTGGGCCCCGACGCCGGGGTAGAGGGCGGACTTTTCCAAATAAAAACAATAGGAACACCGTAAATTGCAGTCCGCCCCCGCAGGTTTTATAAGCAGGGAAAAATCATGCCTTTTCGCGCTCAAACCGCCAACCGCTCCCCGCCGGAAGGGCGCTAGTCAAAAAAACCGCCCTTTTCCTTGCCGAAAAAGCCGTTGTCCGATCCGAAGAAATTCTCGTCAATCTTGAAAAACGCCTCCGCATCGAAGAAGAAAAAGTTTTCTTCCTCGAAGTCGTCGAAGAAGGTGGACGCGTCTGTGAAAAACGTGTCGCCGGAAAAGAATTTGTCATCGCCGAAGAATTTGTCGGCGCGGGTAAAAAACTCTTCCCGGTACTTGTCGTCGGCAAAATTCTTTTTTGGCTGCTGCTTCCCTGGGGCGCCGGACAGCCAGCCTTCGGCAATGGCAGAAGCCTCGCCCGTAAGGGTTCCCTGGACGGCGACAACGCAGTACATGGCCTGCTTCTCCTGGACACCCGTGTCGGAGTAGGAGGTGCCGCGCGTCTTGGCAAGCTCCGTCCAGTCCTTGCGCCTGTCCGACCACTTTCTGACGATATAGGAATCCGCGCCCGCGACCTTGTTCCAGCTTATATCGATTTTGTCGCGGGAGGTCCCCTGCGAGGCCTTTACGGAAGTGGGGGCGGCCGGCGGCTCCGGCACCCGCTGGGGCGGGGGAATGCTGACGGCCACGGCGGAATCGGACTTGCTCTCCGCGCTGCGGTCATAGGCGGTAACCACATACCTCTCGCAGGCCGAGCCGGAAGGGACAGCCGCGTCCTCAAAGCCCACGTCGCTGCTCGATCCGATGCGGATCCACTGCTCCTTCGCGTTGTCCCAGCGGTAAACGTAATACCCCGCGGCGCCCTGCACGGAATCCCAGATCAGCCGGATCTTTCCCGATGCGAAGGTCCCTTTCAGGTTCCTCGGCGCGCCGAGTTCCTGCCCGGATTTGAGGTTTCCCCTTACCGTGGAGCTGAAATCGCTCTCCCCGCCGGGGCCGAAACTTTTGACCGAATAAAAATAATCGACCTGCGGCCGCGCGGCGGTATCGAGAAAAGTCGTCCCCTTGGTCTCGGCGATTTTCGCGAACTTGTCGGGGCTTCCGTCCGCGCGGAAAACAATATAATACTCGGCGTTCTGCACCGCGTCCCAGGACACCTGTATCCTGTCGGAATACGCGCCCGCGGAAGCCGTAAGCGAGTTTGGCGGATAGGACACGGCCGGCGTATTGCTCGGATTGTCATACAGAACCATGGCCGTATGGTTCATCTCCGCGAAAAGGCCGTAATCGTACCAGGAGAAGCCCTTTTCGCCCCAGCGTTCGCTCCAGGAATTCATGATTTTGAAAGCCTGTTTTGAGTCGTCATAGCCGACAATGACCATCGCGTGCCCGCCCAGGTACGCGCCCGAAGTCTTTTTGTACACGCCCCCGGAATACGTCATGAAATTCTCGTAGGTTTTCATGCCCACGACGATAGGCTGCCCCGCCGCCAGCAGCAGCTTGAGGGCGTTTGTGTTTTTCCCGTCAAGCCGCTCGTAGGAGGCCGCCTTGTATTTGGCCGCCTCTATCCGGGCCTGGGCCGCGGGCTTTTGTTTGTAGTCGCCGTAGGGCATGGTTTTCAGCGTTGCCGAGCCCTGGCTTTTTACCAGCTCCAGGGCATCGGGAATGGTGGAACCCGCGTCCTGCCCGTTATTAATCTGGTTGTAAATGAAACTCGGCGAAAACGTCGTCGCAGCCGAATTCAAACCCCAGTTGTTCTTCAAGTTCTCGTGGTAGGATTTGACCGCGTAGCCCGTGGCCCAGGCCACGCAGCTTTGCTGCTCGCCCTGGTAGCCCGGTTTGGGGAATTTCGCCGAAAGATCCACTGCCGGGGGAATGGACGACTGCCCGGCCCGCGCCGTGGCCGAAGCGATGGCCGCATCGAAATTCTTCGGCGTCGGCTCCATGCCCAAAGCGGCCTTAGGCGCGGCCTGGGAAAACAGCAGCCCCGCCGCGCAGAACGCAAAAATACCAACAAACGTATAGTGTTTCATTATTATCCTCTCCTGCTAAAAATGTAGCGCAAAACCTAAAAAAAACTCCCAGCCAGGCCCAAAAACCACCCCCACTTGGGGCTTCTCACAGGGGCGGGGGCGGCCCCTCCTGCAGCGGAACAGCCTCCTCGGCAGGCGCCTTTGGCCCCTCCTTCTCCTTTGGCCGCTTTCCCCCGAATTTCTTTTTGATTTTCCAGAACACAATATAGCAGAACGTATACAGAACGCCCAGAATGAAACTCAAGAAGACAACCACCACTATCGAAATATTCTGGAACTCCTTGAAGAAAAGATTGACCGTTGTTGTGTTGCCGATGTTAAGGATAATGATCGACGTCAGAACCAGTAAAAATATGATATTAACGATGATCTGTACCATTGCCGCCCTCCTTTCAGTGCTTCACCGTTAAGTATAAAGGGGCGCAAGATAAGTGGCAAGAGGGCTGGAGTTAAGGCTTGGGAGTGAAGTGTGGGGATTTTTGGGCGCGTTTTTTTCGGCCCCGCCGAAAAAAACCGGGCTTTCCGCTCCAATCTTTTTTGCGGCTTTGCCGCAAAAAAGGATTTCCGCTGCAATCCCTCGCGCGGCCCCTCCAATCGCCCTGCCGCCTTTATCTCCGACAGAACCGTTTTTGGGCCTCTCGCCCTGTTGCCGGGTGGGGTCAAAATGTTGCGCCCTTGCCGCCAAAAGACGCTTACAAACAAAACGCCTCCCGCAACGCAGAACATGCTTGCAGCCCCAGAGCGCAACATTTTGGGGGGAACCGCCAAAGGCGGTTCCCCTGCGGGCAACCTGTTCACAGGGGTGTTGACAGTCATTACAAAGCGTGCTATGTTTAGCGGAGTACGGTCATGAAACGAAACGGGTTTTTTACAAACAGAATAGCCGGTGCCGCGTTAGGCGCAAGTGTTATGTGCAATACATCGCACATAAGTCCTTATTCT
>JAISXE010000164.1 GCA_031270615.1 Spirochaetia bacterium | reverse complement strand
ACCAGGGGGAAAGCAACCTGGAATATTATCTCTAGGCGAACCTGTTCCGATTTTATTTTGGCAGCGATTTTGCATGCCCCGGCAACCGCACGCGAAAGCGTGTCTGTGATAAAAAGTTTCCGGGCAAGAGGCCCTAAAAAGCCTGTGGCGTATATATAGGTCAATGGCCGAGCAAAATCGCTGCCGCCTCGCGCAAGGGGCTGGTCGCAATCCTGAAGACAGGATTGCTGCCTCGCGCAAGGGATTGGAGGGGGCGCTGAAAGCGCGCCCGCAGGGCTGGTCACGATTTTGCGAGGCAAAATCGTTGCTCGCCCATGCATCCCGGATTGGAACGGAAATCCCTCTGGTCGCGCGAGGGATAGAAGCGGAAATCCTTTTTTGCCGCGCGGCGGCAAAAAAGATTGCAGCGGATAGCCCGGTTTTTGGCGCGAAGCGCCCAAAACGCGCCCACACTTCACCTAATTCCTAATTCTTCTTCACTCCCCCACTTGCCTTTCAGCGTGTCGTGGCGCAGCAGCGCGGAAAGCAGGGCGAGGTATTCGGCCCTCGGTATTTCCCTTCCGCCCAGGGAGGCCACATGGTCGGTGCGCACCTGGCTGTCGATAAGCCCGAAGCCCCGGCTTTGCAGAAACGAGGCGAGGAAAAGAAAGGCGGCTTTCGATGCGTTGGGCAGGCGCGAGAACATGGATTCGCCGAAAAAAATCCTGCCCAGGCAGACCCCGTAGAGGCCGCCCGCGAGCATCCCCCCGGTCCAGGCTTCGACGCTGTGCGCGTAGCCCAGCTCGTGCAGGCGGCAATAGCCTTCGATCATGCCGCCGGTAATCCAGGTTCCCCCCTGGCCCGGCCTGCGCGCCGAGGAACAGGCGCAGACCACTTCGCGGAAGGCGAGGTCGAATTTCATTTCAAAACGCCCCTGCCGCAGAACCTTCCTCATGCTTGCGGAGGTGTGCGCTTCTTCGGGGAAAACCACGAACCTCGGGTCGGGACTCCACCACAGGATGGGCTGGTTTTCGGAAAACCAGGGGAACAGGCCCTGGGAGTATGCGGAAAGGAGCATCCCGGGCGAAAGGTTTCCCCCCAAGCAGACGACGCCGTCTTCATCCGCGGTTTCGGGGGGCGGGAAGTCAAAGCGCTCGTGCTCGTTTAAATAGGGGAAGCGGGGCCGCACTCGAGGGTCTCTATGTGGATCGAGGCGTCTTTCAGGCCAATCTTCGCGTGGCCGCCGCCTGCGAGTTTGCCGAAGAGGACTTCCTCAATGAAAAAGTCTTTTACTTTTTCCTCGACAACGCGCGCGATGTTGCGGGCGCCGAACTCGCGCGAATAGCCCTGGTCCAGAAGCCAGTCCACCGCCTCGCCGGTGATTTCGATGCTGACGTTTTTTTCCGCGAGCTGGTCGCGGAAGGTCTGGATTTCCTTCAAAACGATGTCCCGCACGATGGCGCGGTCCAGGTTGTTGAAGATGACCACCCGGTCCAGCCGGTTGCGGAACTCCGGGCTGAAAACGTTGTCCACCGCCTGGCCAATCGCCGACTTCCCGATGGCGCCGTCTCCGAAACCGATAAGGGGTTTGCCCAGGTCGCGGGCGCCCGCGTTGGAGGTCATGATAAGGATCACGCTGCGGAAATCGGCCTTTTTGCCGGAATTGTCGGTAATCGTGGCGTAGTCCATCACCTGCAAAAGCACGTTGAAGATGTCCTGGTGGGCTTTTTCGATTTCGTCCAGGAGCAGCACCGCGTGGGGCGTTTTGCGGACCGCCTCGGAAAGAAGGCCGCCTTCCTCGTAGCCCACATAGCCGGGCGGCGATCCGATAAGCCGCGAGACCGTGTGTTTTTCCTGGTACTCGCTCATGTCGAACCTTAAAAGGCCGATGCCCAGTATGTCCGCGAGGCTGCGGGCAAGCTCGGTTTTGCCGACGCCCGTGGGTCCGACAAACAGGAAGGAGGCCACGGGTTTGTCGGGTTTGCGGAAACCGGCGCGGGAGCGTTTTACCGCGTCCACCACGGCCTTCAGGGGGCCGTCCTGCCCGTAGACGCGTTTTTGCAGTTCCTCGTACAGGTTTTTCAGTTGCTCCTTCTCGGAATAGGAGACGCTTTTTTCCGGCACTTTGGCGATTTTCGCGACGACCTTCTCCACGTCCGCCTCGGTGATGGTGTAGGGTTCCTGTTCCTCGCCCTCCCTGTAGCGGTGCATGCGGATCCAGGCGCCGGCCTCGTCCACGACATCGATGGCCTTGTCGGGCAGGAAGCGGTCATTGATAAGCTCCGCCGCCAGTTTCGCCGCCGCCTCCAGGGCCTCCTCGCTGTAGCTCACCGAATGGTAGCTTTCGTATTTTTCCTTCAAGCCCCGCAGGATGTCCATTGTTTCCTTGACGGATGGCTCGGGTATTTCGATTTTCTGGAACCGCCGCGCAAGCGCCCTGTCCCGCTCAAAAAACTTGCGGCATTCCTCAAAAGTCGTGGAGCCGATGCAGCGCAGCTTGCCGGACTGCAGGGCGGGTTTGATCATATTGGAAGCGTCCATCGAGCCGCCCGAAACGGCGCCCGCCCCCACGAGGGTGTGGATTTCGTCAATAAAAAGAATGATTTTGTTTTCTTTTAGCAGGCGGGCCACGACGGCTTTCATCCTTTCCTCAAAGTCGCCCCGGTAGCGGGTCCCCGCCACCATCGCGCCCATATCGAGGCAGAGGATTCTGTAACCCTTCAGAATGTCGGGCACCCTGCCTTCCACGATGCGGGAGGCAAGCCCTTCGGTAATGGCCGTCTTGCCGACGCCCGGCTCGCCCACATGCAGGGGGTTGTTCTTGAGCCTGCGCACAAGCACCTGGATGGTACGCTCCACAAGATCGTCCCTGCCGATAAGCGGCTCAAGCCGCCCCTCCCGCGCGAGGGCCGTCAGATCGCTGGTGAATTCCTTCAGGATGTCGCGCCTGCCGGGGGCCTGGCGCGGGCCGCGCCCGGAATTTTCATCGGGGCTTTCCGGGAAGGCCTTTGTGTCGGGGGCGTAGTCCTCCTGGCTTTCCTGCGGGGGGTCATTCCCCTTGTTCCCGTTTTCCAGCGAAAAGTTGCCGTGGGACACGACTTCCAAAAGGCCCAGCCGGGTCAGCCCCTTCTGCCGCAGGAGAAAAGAGCTGTAGGACTTGTCCTCGTCGAAAATCGACACGAGGATGTCCGCCGCGTTCACCTCGTCCTTGCTGGCAAACTGGGTATGGAGGGTTACCCTTTCGATTACGTTTTGAAAGCCCTGCGACTGTATGGGTTCCCTGCGGTTTACCCTGGGGATTCGCTGCTCAAGATACCTGTTCATTTCTTCCAGCAGCTCGTCGGGGAAAAGGCCGCACTCCTCCAGAATCGAACGCGGCCCGTCAAAGTGCAGGGACGCGAACAGCACATGTTCCGAGGTAAAATATTCGTGCTTGCGCTGTTTCGCCTCGCTGTAGGCAGCGCTCAGAATATCCTGCACTTCCTGATTAAATGTCATGGTTTTAAGCCTTCTCCACCGTACACTTGAGCGGGAATTCCTCGGCCACCGCAAGCTCTTTCACCTGCCGCGCCTTTGTCTCCGCTATGTCGTATACATATACGCCAACCGTACCCTTTCCTTTGCGGTGTACATCCAGCATGATTCGCGTCGCCTCCGAAGCCGTTTTGTGAAAAACCGCCATGATGACGCTTACAACAAATTCCCGGGTCGTGTAGTCGTCGTTATGCAGAACCACGCGGTACATCTCCGGTTCTTTTAGTTGTTCGCGTTCTTTCTCCTGAACCGATGTTCCCCGAGAAAAAAAACTGTCTTCCCTGGCCACGATCTTCCTCTTATCCCATAATAGTATACAAAAATCGGATTTTAAGCAAGGCGGGAGAACCGAAGCGCTGGCCACGCGGAAAATACGGCAAAACACGGACAACGGGGAATTACAGGACAAAAGTCCGCGCGGCCAGCCTTTTTCCGTGAGTGGTTTACTTGTTTCTTTCCGGTTCCGTCAGGCGACAAGCCACCGCCCGATGGTGCGCCTCTCCCGGTCAAACTCCACGCCCACTTTGACAAGGCTCTTCCCCTCCGCGCCGTAGGGCAGGAGGTACCCTTTTTCGTCTATCTGCGCCAAAGCCTCTTCAGCGGTTCCGCTGCCCGCGAGCTTGAACTCGAACACATACACCGTGCCCTTGCGCGTGACCACCATGTCGGACCGCCCCGCGGCGGAGGCAACCTCCGCCTGCGCGAACTCCCCCATCAGCGTGAACACCAGGTACAAAAGCGCCTGGTAGTGGTACTCGTTCTGCGGCGTGAGGGGGTACGGGATGCCGGAGAACAGCGCCCGCAGGCGGTTCATCAGGCCATCCATGTCGCGGGCGTCCAGGTCTTTGATGAAATTCCCGATGTAGAGGCCCTGGCGGGCACCTCCCATCCAGGGGCTGTAGGCGGACAGAAGCTCCTTCAAAAAGCCGTACTCCACCTCCCCGTTGGGGAAGCCCAGGGTGTATTCTGCCAGTTCCGGGTCATAGCCTTTTATCGTCAGGTATCCGCTCTGGTAGAGTATCGGCACCGGGTTAGTGCTGTCGAAGCGGTAGTCCGATATGGACTCCGCGCTGGCGGTGACCCCGCCCTGCAGCGAGGGCAGGTCGAAGTTCAGTTTCGCCAGGGCCTTCACCAGGAAGGTGGGCGTCCCGGTCTCGAACCAGTAATATTTCAGCGCCCTGCCGTACAGGGCGTTCAGCAGGCTGAAGGGGTTGTACACGCTTTCCTCCCCGGGGGCAAAACGGTAGCCGTTGTAGCGCGCCCGTATCTCGGAGAGGGCCTCCTCGTAGGGCATTTCGTTTTCTTCGGCCAGGTCGGCTATGTCTTTTTCGAAATGGGACAAAAGCTCCTCCTCGGTGATGCCGCACAGGGTGGAGTGTTTTTTTGTCAAACTGATGTCCAGAAGCTGGTTGAGCCCGCTGAAGATGCTCGCCGTGGAGAACTTGGTGATGCCGGTGATGAGGTAAAACTTCAGCCAGGGGTCCGCGGATTTCAGCACGCCGTAAAAGGAGCGCAGGGTGTCCCGGACCTCCGCGCGTTTGCCCTCGTCCTCCGTCTCCAGGAGGGGCTTGTCGTACTCGTCTATAAGCACAACCACTTTCTTCCCCGTCTTCCCGGCGGCCCGCTCGATAAGGCCCTGGAAGCGGGTGGAAAAGGAGGTTTCTTTGGGGTTCTCGCCCCACTTGTCCTCCAGCCGGCCCAGGCTGGCGTGCAGGGACGAGTCCAGGCCCCCAGGCCGGTGGTAGTCGCCCACATTGAAATCGATGTGGAACACCGGGTGGCAGGCCCATTCTTTTTCCAGCTCCGCAATGGCCAGGCCCGGCTGCCCCGCTATGGCGGAAAACAATTCTTTCTTCCCCTCGAAATAGGCCTTCAGCGTGGACAGGAGGAGGCTTTTGCCGAAGCGCCGGGGGCGGCCCAGGAAATACGGCTTGCCCTCGTTGACAAGCCGGTAGATGTGGCGGGTCTTGTCCACATACAGGTAGCCCTCGCTGCGGATGGTAACGAAATCCTGTATCCCGATAGGGTATTTGCGGAACTGCATGCCTTTAAGTATAGCATAAAAGGGACAGGGGGGATAGGGGAAGCGTGAGGTGGCAAGCAAGAATTTGGGCGCGTTTTTTTTCGGCCAAGCCGAAAAAAAACCGGGCTTTGCGGGGCTGCGCTGTCGCTCCGGCCCTGCGGGCGCGCTTTCAGCGCCCCCTACAATCCCTCGCGCGCCCAGGGGCTGACCTATGCCTTAACTGGTTGACAGTGGCCTAAAAACCGTAAAAAAGCATTAGAGCCTATCCCCAAATAAGTCCCCGCCTTGCACAACAGAATAAGAGGAACCACAGACCACTGACCACAGGGCACAGTTTTTTTTCAATAGAGTTGTTTAGAAACCCCGGGGGGTGTTTGTCTTTGTCGGCCTGTCGCCTTTATATACGACAGAACCGTTTTTGGGCCTCTCGCCCTGTTGCCGGGTGGGCAAAGACACGCCCTGATGGGCGCGCGTTTATTTCGGCGTGCGCAGTCCGTGTTGTCCGCGGTAAATTTTTGCCTTTGTGTACCATGCGTTATTTAAGGATAAGCTCTTATTCGACAGTCCCGTCATGCGGCACACTGCCGCACACCATTATTTTGTCCATTTTTTATCTGTGATTTTTCCAGTGTCTTTATTTATAATATAAGTCCATCCATTCCATGTATATCCAATAATATTATTTTCCAGCACACTGAAATTTGTATAAACATCATCTTTATCAAATAGTTCCGCATGCCATTTTATGTCCAAATTGTTATGTATACATAAAATATTTGACAAATACTTTTTGCTATCAAATTCATAATAAGACAATAATATATATATAAAATACTTATCCACAGTAATTTCCCTTATTGGTGTATTTCCAAAATGTTCCATTTTAATTATACTTCCATTATCGATGTCTATTTTATGTATGGAATTATTTATAAAACAAAATAATTCATTTTCGATTTTATGCAAGCCTTTAATTTCTTCAATTATGGTATTTTCAAAAATGATTTTCCACAATATTTTATTGTTATATTTTGCAAACAATACGATATCGTATTGTTTTGTTTCGTTTTTAATTTGTTCAAAAACATAATTTCTTGAACAAATTTTATGAGATATCGTTTCCATAATATTATGGTATAGCATTTATTTTATTGTGTCCACTAATTTGCATTCCATAATTTTTAATGGTTTTTTAGGCGGTATGTCGCACAACAGGTTGTTTCCGGCTCTGGAACGCCGAAACCGGCGCGGAAATCGCCCAATTCATAGGCTTTTCCGGCAATGACAGCGAAGGCGCGGTTGTATCCGAAAGCGCCGTTTCCGGGGACCAGATTACCCGCAGGCTGCGGAAGAATAAGAGAAACCACAGATAGGACCACGCGGGCTTTTACCCTGCCTGCCCTGAAAAAACAATCGCCGTTGCCGCTTTTCAAACGGTGGAGGCCGTGCTATTATACGGCATTCGCCCCAGTAAGGAGACTTTTATGTTAAAAAAATGCCTGGCACTGGTTTTTATGCTCTGCGCCGCCGCGCTGCCCGGCCAGGAGGCCCTTGACGTGGAGGTGTTCGCGCAGTTGGGG
>JAISXE010000261.1 GCA_031270615.1 Spirochaetia bacterium | reverse complement strand
CGGGTGGGCAAAGACACGCCCTGATGGGCGTGCGTTTATTTCGGCGTGCGCAGTCCGTGTTGTCCGTGGTAAATTTTTGCCTTTGTGTACTATGCGTTATTTAAGGATAAGCTCTTAGTTGTACATGTACTCCGCGAGCGGCTGGGCCTCTTCGCGGATTTTCCTGACCGCGCGCATCTCTATCTTGCGAATCGTCTCCGGCGAAACGCCGACCATCGAGGAAAGGTCCTTCAGGGTGTGGCGGGGGTTCCCGTAAAAAGCGAAACGGTGCATAAGGACCTGGCGTTCCCGCTGCTGCAGGACATCGACAGACCTGCGCAGCTCTTCCGACATGACCTTCTCAAGCACTTCTTTTTCGGGGCTGAACGTGTAATCCTCGTAGGTGTCGTGCAGGTTTCCGGAAGCAGTGTCGCGCCGCGCGTCCAGGGAAACCACGGTGGAAGGCATGTTCATTATGTGGAGAATATCCTGCCGCCCGATGCCGGTGGTTTCCGCGATCTCATCGACCGAGGGGCTGCGCCGCAGTTCCTCGGCAAGAAGGAGCCGCGCCTTCTGGATTTTCCGCAGGGCCTCGTCCTTCCGGTAGGGAAGGCGTATCTGCCGGCGGCGCGTTGCGAGGAAACGCGAGACGCCCTGCTTTATCCACCACGCCGCGTAGGTGCAGAAGCGGACGTTTTTTTTGTAATCGTATTTTTTCGCCGCCGTTATAAGGCCGATGTTCCCCTCCTGGATCAGGTCCATAATATCCACGCCGGACTGCATGTAGCCTTTCGCGATTTTGACGACCAGGCGGAGGTTGGCCTCTATGAGCCGGGTACAGGCCGAGGAATCCCCCTTCTGTATCCTGCGGGAGAGTTCCAGTTCTTCCTCGAAAGACAAAAGACGGCTTGCCTTAATCTGCGAGAAATACTGCCTGCATTCGTCGTCGCACGCAAATCTTTTTTTGGTCCGTTTATTCATAGCTACCCTCACGCACCTATAATAGCAATTTTCGTGCCAATACCCTTGCATGACCGACCAGTTGGCGCTAAGTCTTTATTATACAATGACTTGCGCCAGGCAAAGGAAGGCCAAAGCCATATCCCAGGCCCCGCCCTGTCTACTTTTCGATACAGATATTTGGGGAATCATAGTATGGAGCCGCGGTTTCCTTTTCTGCGGGCTTTTACAGGCGTTCATACGCGAGCCGGGCATTGCCCAGCACGGCGCAGTCGTCCTGCAGCTCGAACTCAAAGTTTTCGTAGAGCTGCCGCTTGAGGCGCATGTAGGCCGGGTTCACCGCAAGGCCGCCGGTGATTTTTATCTTTTTGCCGAGTTTCATTTTTTCCCCGCAGATGGCGAGGGTCGTCAGGATCGGTTCGTTTATGCCCCGCAGAAGGGCCGCGAAAACCTCGTCCCGCCCCGTGTCCAGGGACAATCCGGTAAAGGCGCCGCGCTTTTTTTTCAGGCTGTGCCTGTCGCCGGAGAGGTAGGGGAGAAAACGCGCCGTTTTCGCGAGAGACCCGGCCTCCGTGACGCGCGGCATATAGCCCTCAAAAAATTCCTTATCGGAAAGCTCGTGGCAGAATTCCCTGTGGAACCAGTCCAGATTGAAACCGGCGTTGGTTATGCAGAATATCTGCCACAGCCCCTTTGTGGCCGAAAGCCGGAGATAGTATTTCTCGTGCAGGAGGGGTTTGTTCGTCAGAACCGACAGCATCTCGCTGGAACCGGCAATGTTCAGCATGTCGCCCGACCTGGAGTTCCCCGCGCCGATTTGGGAAATGGCGCAGTCGTTCGTGCCCAAAAAAACGGGAATGCCGGCCTTCAGCCCGGAAAAACCCGCAGCCCCGGCGCACAGGCCCGCCTTGAGTTCTCCCGGGGCGGCCACATCCGGCAGCATGGCCCGGGGGATGCCGGCAAAGGACAGTATTTCCTTTGACCAGCCGCTTGAGCGGAAGGTGTCGAACATTCCCGCCATTGAGGCGTTTACCAAATCCCAGGCCCTCTGGCCGGTGAAGAACGAAAACATGTAGGTGACAAGGCAGGCGATGGTCGAATCCCGGAAGATTTCGGGCCTGTTCTTCTTGAACCACAGTATGGTTGTCAGGGTCACGCCGCCGGTGAAGGGAAGCACCCCCGTGATTTTGCGGAAGCGCTCGCCGCCGAATTCCTGCATGATAAACCGGGTCTGGGCGCGGGCGCGGCGGTCCAGGTGGGTGACGACATTCGATTTGGGCTTTCCGTCGGCGTCCAGAAAAACGAGGGACGGGGAAAAGGTGTCAAAGGCCAGCGCCTTCGTCTCCGAGACCCGGGGCCCGAGTTTTTTTACTCCCGCGGCAAACGCGCCCAGAATATCGTCGGGGCGTATTTCCACAAAGTCGCCGCCGGTGACGATATAGTCGTAGGGTTCCTTCGTGGTCGCGACTGTGCCAAACCGTTCGTCCACCAGGGACATTTTCAGGGACGAGGTTCCGAAATCACATGACAAAACCATGCCTGTTTATCTCCTTAATTTATGGTTGTTTCAAAAATCCTTCCGATGCCAGGACGCCGCGCACTTCCTCCAGTTCCGCCGGGCCAAGGGGCAGAAGCGGCACGCGGGGCTCGCCGCCCCTGTAGCCCAGCAGCTCCATCGCGCCCTTGACCCCGGCCACGCCGTACTTTCCCGTCGCCCGCGAGGTGATCGATTTCAGAACCTCGCTCAAGGCATTCGCCTCCTCTTTTTTGCCGACCGAGAAGAGCCTTTGTATTTCGCAGCACTCCTGGGGCAGGTAGTTGGCGATGGAAAGCACCCCGCCGATAGCGCCCACAGAGAGGCCATAGTAGAATTTCGATATGGAACCGGCCAGCACATAAAACTCCGCCCCCTCTGCGGCCCTGACATAGCCGCCGATGTCTTCCTTCGAGGTGTCTTTCATGCCCACGATGTTGGGATGGGCGGCGAGTTCGCGAACCGCCCCGGGGGAAATGACAAGGCCCCCCGCGAAACCGGGGGCGCAGTAGATTAAAACAGGTATGGGGGAAGCGTCTGCCACCTGGGCGAAAAACCGCGTAAGGGCCGCGTCGGTCATTTTGCTGGCATAGTAGTACGGGGTCAGGAGGCTTGCGAATTCGGCGCCCGCCCCAGCCGCTTTTTTCGTGAACTCGATTGTCGCCCAGGCCGATTCCCTGCCCGTCCCCACCATGAGGGTTTTGCCAGGCCCCCGTTTTTTCGCGATAAGCCTTACCACTTCCAGGGCTTCCCCGTCGGTCAGGCTGCGGAACTCCCCGTTTGAACCCAGGGGCATGTAGCCGCCCAGGTCCGTCCGGTTCATCTTTTCGATATTCAGGGCAAGCCCCGCATAGTCGATCCGGCCATCCGCGAAAAAGGGGGTCATCACCGGGGGGAAAACCCCGGACAGTTTTTCTTTCAAGGATTTTTCCTGAAGCGGCATGCCGTCCCCCCTTGCCGACCCCGTTTTATGGATGCGGGCGGCGGCCCATCCTGCAACGAATTGTTTTTTGTTGGATAGTCCCTACGGGAATCGAACCCGTGTTTGAAGAATGAGAATCTCCTGTCCTAACCGCTAGACGAAGGGACCACTTTTTTCTTCCCGGGGAGGACTTGAACCCCCACGAACAGATCCAGAGTCTGTGGTGCTACCATTACACTACCGGGAACCGCAAGCCAAAGCGTAGTGAACGCGATGCAAGAACAGATTCTACCGAAGCCGCAGAATTTTGTCAAGCAGGCAATTTTTGCCCTGCAAAAATTGCCCCGGAAATTGCGAAAGAACTCGCGTGATAGCCCCCAGGGTTCTACCGGCTATACAGCGTCTTGCCTGAATGCAGGGCGATTGCATGCAATCGCAGTAGCGGTTTATCGTCCTTACGCGATTTCCCTGATTGCAGGCAATTTTTGCCCTGCAAAAATTGCCCCGGAAATTGCGAGGGGAATCGCGTGATAGCCCCCAGTGTTCTACCGGCTATACAGCAACCTGCCTGAATGCA
>JAISXE010000258.1 GCA_031270615.1 Spirochaetia bacterium | reverse complement strand
GCGTTTATTCTGACGCTCACGATGGAATCGCTGCGGTTTTTGGGCAATTACCGCATGGTCATTTATGGCGCCATCATCGTAGTCGTGATTATTTTTATGCGCGCCGGTATATGGGGCACGTTAAAACCCTTCGTCACAAGAAAATGGGACAAACGATACAAGCCGGCAAAGGACGTGAGGTAACAGCGGGCCACATGGCGAAATCCCATGGAAAAGCGCCCGCCCAAATTCTTCTCCCATAGCGTTTCACTCCCCATTCCCTTTCTGCCCATGCAACCTGGGCTGGTCGCAATTTTCTTTAAGGCCGTACAAGCGGGCCGTGGGCGAAGCCCCGTGTTGGTAGCGCAAAACGGTCTGCCGCCCGTGGGGCGCAAGGGATTGAAGCGGAAATCCCGCAGGCCCCTCCCAGGGGCCGAGGAATTGGAGCGGAAAGCCCGGTTTTTTGCCGCAGAGCGGCAAAAAATGCGCACAGCTTTTCTTAACTTGTTGACAGTGGTCTGCCGCAAATGCGCAAAAATTCCGAATCGAAGCGAAATTATAAATGGGTTTTGGAACAGGCCCAGGTATTGATTTGTATGCGCCGCGCGCGGCCCCTCGGCTTGCCATAATCTGCCGCATAAAATACAATAAACAGTGATGAACATAGCCTTCGGCCACAGCAACATGGACCTCGACTGCCTGGGGTCGCTGATCCTGGTAAAAAAACTGCATCCCGACTACCGCCTGATATCAAGCGGCCTGGTGCAGCCCGCGGCGCAGAACCTGTACGGCATGTACGCGGGGCATTTTGATTTTCTGTATCCGAAGGACCTGGCGCAGGAGGAAATCGAAAATATCATCATCGTGGACACCTGCACGGCGGCGCGGGTTTCCGAGTTTTTTTCTTATATACGGAACTCAAACCCGAACATCCGCGTCATCGACCACCACCAGCTTGAGACCTGCGACATCCTCGGCGCGAGGCGCGAGGGCGGCTGCATGGGCGCCAATACGTCCTATTTGGCCAAGCTCGCGATGAAGGCGGGACTGAGCCTCGGGGCGGAACAGGCGACAATAGCCCTTACGGGGATTTACGCGGATACGGGCCGACTTAGCTACGAGAATGTCTGCCGGGACGATTTTGAAGCCTCCGCCTGGCTTCTGGACATGGGCGCGTCCCTGAGGCTGGTAAAATCTTTTTTGGAAACCATCAAGGAAGACAGGCAGTACGACGTGCTTGGCCGGCTCCTGCAAACGCGGAAAAAGCAGGAAATCCAGGGACACGTTATTTTGGCGACCTACCTCGAGCTGGACGAGAATGTTCCCGGCCTTGCCGGGGTTGTGGAAAAAATAATGGAACTTGAAAACCCAGACGCGTATTTCGCCGTTTTTTCCATCCCAAAAACAAAAACCGTGCTCCTCATCGCCCGCAGCCAGAAACCGAAAATCAACCTCCACGAAATCATCCACGAATACGGCGGCGGCGGCCACCGCTCGGCGGCTTCGGCGAAAATTTCGGGCAGGGAAGGCGGCGCGTTTTACCAGGAATTCCTCGCGCGCCTGGAGCGGGCTTTGAAACCGGCCACCCGCGCCGCGGATATCATGAACACAAACGTCCACACCGCCGCCGAAACCATGAGCCTGATGGAAGCCTCCATGATGCTCGAAAAAACGGACCTCAGCGGGGTGCCGGTCCTCAACGCCGAAAACGAGGTCACGGGTTTCATCAGCCTGCGCGACATCATGAAAGGCCGCAGGGCGGGCAGCATGAGGCTCATGGTCAAAGCCTACATGACGCACCCCGCCATCTGCGCCCCCCCCACGGCGACCATGCGCGAAATCGAGCGGCTCATGGTAAAGCACCACGCCGGCCGCATCCCCATCGTGGAGGACAAAAAACTCCTGGGCATCATAACGCGCTGGGATTACCTCGAGTACCAAAAAAAGCGCGAAACCTGAAAAAACCCCGCAGGCTTATGCCCCGCGCGCGCGGCCCAGGGCATCCGCGGCGACGATGGCAGCGCGGACCATCTGCGGCGTCACGGCGAAAGGCATGTTCCCCATCGTGTCGCCGGAGGCGCAGGCCAGCCGCGCCGCTTCCTCCAGTTTCGCGGGATCGGGGTTTTTCACCCCCAAATCCGCGAGCGTCATAGGCAGCCCCACCGCCTCGCAGAACGTAAAAGCGTCTTCAAGATCCTCCGCGGCGTTTTCCAACACAAGCTGGACCAGCGTGCCGAAAGCGACTTTCTCCCCGTGGTAGAAGGCATGGGTTTCCCCGATTGCCGTAAGACCGTTATGCACGGCGTGGGCCGCCGCAAGGCCCGCGCTCTCAAACCCGATACCGCTCAAGTAGGTGTTTGCCTCCACGATATTTTCCAGCGCCCGCGTGCATACACCGTTTTCCACGGCGACCCTGGCATTGTACCCGTCCCGCAGCAAAGTCTCGTAGCAAAGCTGCGCCAGTTTGTACGCCGCAAGACCCGCCTTCCCGCCCACGCAGTTTGTCGCCTGGGAAGCCACACAGGCCCGCGCCTCGAAATACGTCGCAAGCGCGTCCCCCATACCCGCCACAAGAAGCCGCGCGGGCGCCGAGGCAATGACACCCGTATCCACAATAACCATATCCGGGCTGGAAGGAAAAAAGAGGTACTCCTCGAAAACGCCCTCCTCGCTGTAAATCACCGACAAGGCGCTGCACGGCGCGTCAGTCGAAGCGATAGTCGGAACAATAATGACCGGCGCCTTCTCGTAAAAAGCCACCGCCTTCGCCGTATCGTGGATCTTCCCCCCGCCGGCGCTTACAACAAGGTCGCTCCCCGACGCCACGAAAGCCCTCCGCACCCGCTCGATCTCCTTCCGGCAGCACTCCCCGTTAAAAACCTCAAAATGCACAGCCAGGCCCGACCCCTCAAAACCCGCGCGCATCGGCCCCTCCACGCGCTTTTTCCCCGCCTCGCTCACCAAAACAAAAAACTTCCCCCCCAGTTTCTCCGCATACAGGCGCAGTTCCCCAAGAACCCCCTTCCCCTGGATGTAGCGCCCCGGACTCGCAATGATATTTGCCATAGTCTTCTCCTTACCCTGGATTTCCCGGAAAAAAAATTATCCGACACCAGCAGCATAGCACGGAATGGGAGGAAGTAAAAAGTAACAAGTAACAGTGAAGAAGTTGGGCGCGTTTTTTTGCCCGGCGAGCGGGCAAAAAAACCGGGCTTTCCGCTCCAATCTTTTTTGCGGCTGTGCCGCAAAAAAGGATTTCCGCTTCAATCCCTCGCGCGGCCCAGGGGCGAGCAGCAATTTTGCGAAGCAAAATTGCGACCAGCCGGGATGCATGGGCGGCAGACCGTTTTGCGCTACCAACACGGGGCTTCGCCCACGGCCTGCTTGTACGGCCTTAAAGCAGAATTGCGACCAGCCGGGCTTTCCGGGGCGGTGCTTTAGTGGTTTTCTTCTCCGGCTGAATAGTTACAATCTTTGTAACTATTCAGCCGTTGCCAGCTTCAATCGGGAGAATCTCCAAATTGTTTCAATTTGGAGATTCTCACTATCAGTAACCCTTAAAAAAGCAGACGGTATGAGTTTTATAGCATCT
>JAISXE010000175.1 GCA_031270615.1 Spirochaetia bacterium | reverse complement strand
CAGGCCCCGCGTGTTTACAATTCCGCTTGCCATAAGTTGAAACTTGGAATTGCTGCGTAAGCCTGCGGTGATTTGGAAGGCATGGTTCATCAGCCCCAAAGGGGCTGATGAACCATGCCATAAAATCCAATTCCTTGCCAAACGAAGATACCTCGGAGCTTGCTCCGAGGTTCTTCATTGTGCGTTTACGAAGGTATCGTGAGCAGGCCCGCCAGGGCGAACAAAATCAGCAGGGCCAGGAGTGCGCCTGCGGTAATTTCAAGCCAGTCGCGTTCTTTTGTTAGTTGATATGCCAGCGCCGGGACAAGGCCGCATAAACCCACCGAGCAGCCGAGGTTTATTCCTATCATGGCCCAGGCGTCGGGCGAGCTTACATGCCGCAGATAAAAATGCGCTCCGGGAAAAGACCCGGTGGAAGACATTTCCCATATCTCGCGGGGACTCGCGCCGGAAAAAATCGCGCCAAAAATCTTGTTTGGGTTCAGCACGTTCGCGTCGGGAAACAAAAGGATGGCTATCGGCACAAACAGCGACATGAGGGCCGAAATTATCGTAATAACGTGGACTGTATTCGCATAGAGTATATGGCTTTTTTTTTCGTTGTTTTTCGTGTTAGTCCGCATGGGATTTTTTCTCCTTCCGGGCGTTCATGAATACCGCGATTATGACCGCCGTTATCGTTACAACAAACACGAGCACCTGTATGGCCGGGGGGACGCGGCCTATAAAGCCGAGGACTTCGAGACCCCGCGTAATGAGGCCGAAACTCGTAAAAACCATGATGCCGATAAGGATAAGGCGCACGGCGCGGACTTTTATGCGCGCCAGGACATAGGAGCCGATAAACCCCCCGATGACCTGGCCGGAAAGCCAGGGCAGCACAAAAAAAGGAATTATGCCGCCGGCAAAAACGTAGGGCCATACCGACACGCAGCTTCCGATGCCCAGGATAACGCCCGAGTTCGCCGCGGCCAGCTTCAGGGGAATCCCCATGCCGAGGTTCAGCGCGGGCGTTATGGCCCAGCCGCCGCCCATGCCGAAAAATCCTCCTATAATGCCGACAGCGAATACCAGAAAAATGCCCAGCGGGGCGCGGGTAACTTCGTAGTTGAGTACCGTGCCCACGGACTCTTCAAAATAGTACCCGTTCAAACGCAGCCATTTGGTGAACCGGCCTGTTTTCCTGATGGCGGGCCATTCGATTTTCTGTCTGCCAAAAAAGAAATACACCGCGAGCGAAAGCAGAATAAAGCCAAGTCCGGCCCGCAGAAGCCCTTCCCCCGTGGCGCCCGTGCTTTGCGCCGTTGAGACGGCCAGGGTCGCGCCCGCCAAAGCCCCGAATCCCTGACTCAGCGTCAGGATAAGGCACAGGCGGTAATTGCCGATGCGCTTTTTGATGAAAATGCCGGTGGAGATGAGACCGGAGAACATTGCCACAATCAATCCCGTGCCGCGCACGACGATGCTGTTGACGCCCGTGAAGGCCAGCATGATGGGCGTAAAGATGACGCCCCCGCCTATGCCCGCGATAACCGAAATCATGGCTATGGCGACGCTGAGCAGAAAAAACCCAAACAGGATCATGACGATGGTGGTGTTGGCCATCCCCCCTTCCGCCACGGGCCGGGGTGCCAGGGACAAAAGGCCAAGCCCCCCGAAGGACAGAATGACCGATCCTACCATGATGATTGACTCAAGCCAGGGGGAGCTGAGGTATTTGGTTTTGGGTTTCATGCGCGCCCCCTTTCTGTATTCCAAATTATGAACATTGTATGTTCGTAATTATTGAAAATATTTTGGGATTTGTCAATATGCCGGCAAATCCGGATGCCGTATCCGGATTTGCCGGGCCAGCCTTTATATGGCTGGCTTGTTTTGCCGGAGGGACTTACGCCTTGCGAAATAAGGCAACAGAAGGGATTTTCTCGTTGTCCAGGCGAGAGTCGCCAGGGAAATCACGACAAAGACTAAGGAGATTGGACGGGTAACAAACGGCAGCAGGGAGCCGCCGGATGCCATAAGAGCGGAACGAAGGTGAATCTCGGCAAAGGGGCTGAGTACAAGACCAATAATAAAAGGCCCCAAGGGCATGTTCAGTTTTTCCAGCAAAAACCCGAAAAGTCCAAAACCAAACATAATCCAGACATCGAAAAAACGGTTGTTCAGCGCGAATGTTCCTATAACGCAAAAAAGCAGAATAGCGGGAATCATGAAGGCCTTTGGGATATCTATGATTTTGGCGATGCCGTAACTCGCAAAAAGCATTATGACAAACATCAGAAGGTTTGCCACGAATACGACGGCCATGATCCCATACACAATATCCGGGTGCTGTTTGAAAAGCAAAGGGCCGGGGGCTATGTCATGCAGAATAAGCGCGCCCATAAGAATCGCGGTAATAACGCTTCCGGGAATGCCCAACGTGAGAAGGGGGATAAAAGCGCCGCCGATTGTGGCGTTGTTGGCTGTTTCAGAGGCGATAATGCCTTCGTCGCAGCCGCTGCCGAATTCTTCCGGATTTTTCGACGAACTTTGCGCCGCCGAATACGCGATGATTGAACCAACGTTTCCCCCAATGCCGGGAAGGAAGCCGACCCATGTTCCGATAAGGGATGAGCGGATAAAATTCCCCATGCTTTTTTTCATGTCCGCCGCGCTCAGGAACATTCCCCTGAAGGTGAAAGGAATTTTTTCAAGCTTCTGTTCGATATTGGTTATATCGGAAATAATCTGACTGATCCCGAACATCCCGATAAGAACGGGAAGAAGGCCGAATCCTCCTGTCATTTGGACCGAGCCGAATGTAAGGCGGGGAGTGGAGGTGACGGGATCAAGGCCCGGACATGCCACAAAAAGGCCGATAAAGCCCGCAAGCAAAGAACGAAAGAAAGCCCCTTCGCCTCCCATCCCCGCGATAAGAACAAGGGCCGCCAAAACAAGGGAAAATATTTCAAAAGAACCAAACTGCAGCGCAAAACGGGAAAGAGGAGGAGCGGCAATAATAAGAATTGCCCAGGAAACAAGACCTCCGATAAAAGAGGACACAATTCCCAGCATGAGCGCCCGGCCCGCCTTCCCCTGCCGGGCCATGGGATATCCGTCGAAGGTCGTTACGATTGACGATGGCGTTCCGGGTATGCGAAGCAGAATTGCCGTAATAAGCCCCCCCGAAATGGAACCGACATACATAGCCACAAGAAGATCCATCGCGTGGAGGCTGCTCATATAAAAAGTCAAGGGCAGCGCCAGTGCGATAAGCATCGAACCGGAAAGCCCGGGAATGGCACCAACAATAATGCCCAGGACAACCCCGATAATTACATAGAACATTGGAAGCGGAGCCAAGAGATGGGCGAATCCCGATAATATTTCCTGCATACTATACCTGCCGTGTTAATAGAGGTCTACAATAAATACCTGGGTGAACAGGTAATAAAGCCCAAAGCTCAAGGTAAAAGAAAGCGCGATAAGAATAAGCGAGGTTTGTATTGCTTTTCCTTGCCGCGATATCTTGATTAACATGCCTCCCAGTAGGAGGACAAACAAGGTGGTAAGGGTCCTGAATCCCGATATTCCCGTATCCAGCGCGAGAATATACAGAAAAAAAAGTATCATAGCGAAAAGCGCGGACTTCGGATGCCTGACAAACAAAACAGGGGCCTTTTCCTGCCTGCTTTTTCCCCGCGCGCCGGATGCCGCCATCTTTTTTCTGATTCCGTGGAAAAGGATGACACAGGAAGTCGCAATGCAGGCGAGTCCGAGAAGCCGTGGTATAAAAGCCGGCCCCAGGGGATCGTATACCGCTTCGGGAAGATACTGCGTAAGTACGCATACAACAATCCCAAAGATAATAAAAGAAGAGCCAAGAATAATATCCTTTACTGCCGCATGTTCATTTGCGTTCATAAAACACTCCATGTTTGAACGGGATGGGATTTTAGAACCCCATCCCGCGAAACCGATGTTACTATCTTATTTCTTGCCAAGATTGTGTTTCTCGGCAATTGCGAAGATGTTTTTCCCCTGGGCATCAACACGTTTTAGCAATTCCCCGTCGCGCAGGAAAGAAGGCTCCATAGCCATTTCGCTCATTTTCCTGATGATCTCCGGATCCTTCATGACCTTCTCAAGCGCGTCGGTTATATAGGAAACCTTTTCCTTCGGGCTGCCCTTGGGCATATAGAACCAGTAATCCACAGGCTGTACAACATCCATACCCTGTTCGGCCATTGTCGGCGCGTCCTCAAGACCGGGTATGCGTTTTGGCGAAGCGACTCCCAATACCCGCATTTCCTTTGACTGATAGTACGGAAGCACTTCGTGGGTTCCCATGACAGTTGTTTCAACATGCCCTCCAAGCACGGAAGTGATACGCTGCGCGCCGTCTCCGATATGGACAAGACGCAGCTTCGCGCCCGTGGCATCCATAAAGGAGAGGGTTGTAAAATGTGTGATGGCGCCGATATTTGTCGCCTCCTGAATGGAATCCGGCTGTTTTTTTGCCGCTTCAGCAAGTTCCTTCAAATTTTTGTAGGGAGAAGCGAAACGGGTTGCTTCCACAAGATAATAGGTCCCGCATTGCGCCAGGAGATCAAAAGCCTCCGGTCCGAAGTCGTTGGTTTTCAGAGCCTTGCGGGTCCAGATGTTGATGATATCCATTCCGATTGTGTACCCATCCGCAGGCGATTTTAAAAGCTCCTGCATGCCCAATCCGCCCGAGGCCCCGCCGATATTTATGATGGGAACAGGCTGGCCGATGATCTGTTCCAGTTTCTGCGCGACCATCCTGCCTATGAGGTCGGTTCCGCCTCCGGCGGCATAGGGAACAATAAGTTTCACGGGCCGCACAGGATAGGCTTCCTGTGTGGTTGCCGCCGGTGCGCTTTTTTCCCGGCTGCCTTCGGCAAAAAGCATGCCCTGGAATACCAGAAAAATCAGTAACAAAACTCCCCATTTTTTCATGATTCGCTCCTTAAGAATAATATGTTTAACGGTTTAAAACCGTTATGGATGACGTATCAATAGGGATGAGTCCGTCTTATCCCCGCATCGCTGGTTGACATATATCCCGAATAGGCTTTATGCAGCAGCTCCGCCTTTTCCGCGGTAAACGAAGCCTCATTCCACAGGTCGTTAAATTCTCCTGGGTCTTTCTCCAGGTCGTATATCTCGCCAAGCTCGTGCCCTTGATACACGCAGACCTTGTATCTGCCGTCAAAATACATAACCCCGTGCGTCTGGTCGGGCATGGGTTTCCCCCCGATGGCACCGTGGTATTCGGAAATGACATAGGGTTTATGGCGGGAAATATCCGCTTGCCCGGTAATCATCGGCAGCAGCGACAGGCCCTGCATGTTATAGGGAATTCCGATTCCGGCGGCTTCGAGGAGCGTGGGGGCGAGGTCCACAAGTTCCACAAGGGCGCCGCTCGCCTGGCCTTTTATGCCCCCCGCCGGCCAGGAAATGATTAAGGGAACATGGGTAAGCCCCTCGTAGAACCGGCAGCCCTTGTAGATAAGGCCATGGTCGCCCAAAAGTTCGCCGTGGTCGCTTGTAAAAATAATGAGGGTGTTTTCGTATTGCCCCGCTTTTTTGAGTGCTTCAATGATGCGGCCCAATTGGGCGTCAATGAGTTCGACCTCGGCATAGTAACAGGCCTTCACGAACTGCGGATCATAACCCGTTGGAGCCGTTGAACCCAAATCCCCCCGGGCGACATTTTTGGTTGTATCGGCGGATTCCTTTGCCCTGCGGGGATCGATGGAGACCCTGCACTGCTGGTCAATATCCCGAAAAGCTTTCTGATGTTCGATATCGCTTTCCCTGAAAAGTGGCATTGGAAGCATTGCCGGGTCGTAATGGTCAAGGTATTCCTTTGGGGGATCAAAGGGCGGATGGGGATCAAAGGGATTCACCGAAAGAAGCCAGGGGCCGTTTCGGTCTTCGTTTATAAAACGGATCGCCATTTCGCTGCACCATGTTGTCTGATGCAGTTCAGACGGAACTCCGGCACCGATGCTTCCAGGTATTTTGCCATAGAGATCGATGGGGTTTACCCCTTTCTCTTTTTCAAGCCATTCGGCGTAGTCATGGCCTTCGGGATAGTCGGGGTTCGGATGATGGCTCCATTTGAAATATCTGTAGCCATCGTTTTTGATCCGGGATTCGAGAATCTGTGCCCGCGACAGGTGCAGTTTTCCCACAAGGCCGCAGTCGTATCCCGCGTCGGCCATGATTTTTGTTACAAGGGTTTCCCAGGGAGGGAAAAACTCGTTGCCGTTGCGGTGGACGTGGTTGCTTGCCGGATACCTTCCGGTAAGAAAACTGGCCCGCGAGGGCGTGCATATCGGGCTTTGGCAGTACGCATTTTGGAAGGCAACGCCTTCACGGCACAGGGCGTCGATATTCGGCGTGTTTATAAAAGCGTTGCCCAGGGCGTGTATTGTGTCCCATCTTTGCTGATCCGTGCAGTACCATAAAATGTTGGGCCGTGCCGTGTTTGCCATTACCGTATACCCCGCTGTATAAGCAGTTCCCTGTTTTTTAAAATCCCCACATTTTCCTGTGAGGGTTTGAATGCGAATTCTTTGTCCTCAAGGCCGACAAGTTTCCCGTCCCGCAGCCAGGAGCGGTCCGCGCCGTATAAGCGTGAAACAAGAATGCCCGTCAGTTCCGCAAGCGTTTTGGCGTGGGCGGGATCTCCTGAAAGATCATGGTTTTCCGCAGGATCATGAGTCATGTCGAAAAGCTGGAGCCTGTTCCCCACCGCGTAATAAATAAGTTTGAATTTTTCGGTTCTGATCATGCGGGTTGCCCTGTCGTCCTCCCAAAGTTCGCCGTATATGTAATCCCGCCGCCGCGAATCAAGAAGGGACATGCCTTCGACGGTTTTGGGAATTGGAATGTCCGCCAGGTCCAGAAGCGTGGGCATCATGTCGCGCAGTTCCACAAGGCGCTCATCCACCGAGCCCGGTTTAAGGCGTTTATCGCTTTCGGCAGGAATAATAATAAAAGGGACTTTTGAGGAGTTTTCGTAAAAAACATTCTTCGCCCACAGGCCGTGGGTCCCCAGCATGTCGCCGTGGTCGCAGGTTATGGCAATGATTGTGTTGTCCAGCGCCTTTTCCTCGCGCAGGGTCCCAATGACCAGCCGCAGGGAAAAATCAATGTGCGTGCACAGGGCGAAGAACGCCTTGAGCGCGTCTCGTATGGGTTTTTCTGTCTTTATGTTAAAGATGCTGGAATAATACTTCAGGCAGTAGGGCAGGTCCTCAAAATTTTTTGCCCATTCGCCTGTTTCGGGCATCGCGATTTCCGCATCGCCATATTTGTCAAGAAATGTTTTTGGAGGAACCAGGGGAGGATGCGGCGCGGTAAAGCCGCAGTACCAGAAAGCCGGACGGCCCGGATCTCTGCGGATAATTGTTTCGCACATCTGCCGGGCTGTCCAGCTTGTTTGGTGCAGGTGTTCCGGCAGGTGCCAGGGCCGCGTTATGTAATCGTTGTTCGACATGCCGTGGGCATCGTTTAAACCGCTGTAACCCTCCCGCGCCATAAACCGGGCATAATCGTCTTCCCGCATTTCATGCGGGTAATTGACCCGCCGGGATTCCTCGTTCAAAAGAACGTCATCGAAGCCGATGCGGGCGCGCTGCGGGTAAACATGCAGTTTGCCAACCGCGTATGCCTGGTATCCGTTATCGCGGAATACCTGCGGCAGGGTGGGCAGCCCTGCGGGCATTTCCTGGAATTCGTTAAAGCCCCTGTCGCCGTGGGTTTTGGCGCATGTGCCGGTCATAAGTTCCCTGCGCGCGGGAATGCACACGGGCGTGGCGCTGTAGGCGTTGGAAAACCTGACGCCGCAGCGGCTGAGGGCGTCAATCGACGGCGACAGGATGTCCCCGCGGCCCGCGCAGCCCAGGAGGCTGCCCGGCCAGTGGTCCACGGTGACAAGCAAGACGTTCTTTTTTCCGTGTTCGCGGTCGTTGGTGGTTCTCATGCGCGCAACCTGTTTCGGCAGGGCCGCGCCGACCCTGAGGGACTTGCCAAAAACATTATCTGGCCCATCGTCGCCGTTTTTTTCATAAACATTTTCCTTTCTAATTCATAGTATTATAATAGGTTTTATATAATAATGTTTACCGTTTGTCAAGTCAAAATACCTCGCCGTGTATCAAAAATTTAATTATGAACATACTATGTTCATAATTATTGCCGGGATTCCGCGATTTGTCAATCTTTTTTTTTGCGCATCTTTTTTGCACCAGGGGCTGGTCGCAATTTTCTTAAAAGGCCGTACAAGCAGGCCGTGGGCTGAAAGCCCCGCGTTGGTGAAACAGAACGGTCTGCCGCCCATGCGCCAGGGATTGAAGCGGAAATCCTTTTGGCGTTAGCCAAAAGATTGGAGCGGAAAGCCCGGTTTTGGCGCGGAAGCGCCAAAAGGCGCCCGAAAAAGCAAATCGCGCCCTTGCAGCATTTTTTTAAACCCTGGCGGCGAGCAGTTCCGTAAGGCGTTTGCGAAAAAACGGATAGGCGTTTGCCCACATGCAGCCGGAAAAACCGTCGGGAATGGTAATAAGATCGATATGATGCACTTTGTCGCGCAATTTCGCGTAAAAGGTTTTGATAATGGTTTTTTCCAGACACTTGACAACTTTGGGGTTCCGGGCAAAAGGCCCGACAAGGAATATCCGGTGGGGATAAAAGATTTTGTACAGATTGGAAAGAAAAATCCCTACGGTATTTATCGCGTGGTTAATACCAGGTATTGTGCATATCTGCGGATCGGAAAGAATGCTGTCGATATCGCTGCTGTCCTCTTGCAGATTCGGGAAGCGTTTTTGGAGCAGGGGCAATAAACCAAAAATAGCCGCTTCCGCTTCAAGGCAGCCGTAAAGCCCGCAGCGGCAGCGTTTTTTTGATGTTGAATGGACGATGGTATGCCCAATATCCATATAACGCCCTGCGGGAGAATCGAGGATTTTTCCCTGATACGCATACGCGCCTCCGATGCCAAACCCCCAGTGGAACAGGATGGTGCTTTTTGTGCGGCATTCGGGTTTCTTTTCCAGCATATACTCAAGTTCGATATCAAGGTTTCGCCGCAGACCGATAGGGATGCCGATGTCGTTTTCAAATATCCCAACATTCAGATCCTTGATTTTCGGCCACCTGTCCGCGTTTACCCAGGTGCGGTTTTTTTCGTCAATGGTGCCGACGGCGGAAATGCCCGCGCCGATACACTCGCTTTTTGCCGGCGCCGCGTTTTTGAGTGCGCCTAACATCAGTTTGTATTTCTTCAGGACGGTTTGGTTTGTTTCCTGCGGCGGTATTTTCAGGGATTTTTGCATAAGGATATTTCCGGCCATGTCGACAAGCGAACCGATGAATTTATACCCCTCCACATAAATCGTCGCGGCGACAAGCCTTGCCTCTGCGATCCGCAGGCCGATGTCGGGTCTGCCGGCCCGGCCGCGGGTGAGTGATTGGCCTTCCGCGACAAGGCCGTCATCTATGAGTTCCTGGACAAGCATTGAAACGCTTGTGCTGCGCAAATGCAGGGCCGTGGTTATGTCTTTTCGGGCAACCGGCCCGTTTTGGGAAATATAGGCGAAGATGGCCGCCTTTTGTTTGTCTTTTTGGCGGGTAAAGTTTTCTTTGATTCCGTCAATGTGTATGATCATAAAACCATTGTACCTGGAATCGTTCCGCATGAGAATCTCTTTCCAGGCGGTTTTCCCGGACGCGCTCCGCGCCCGTTTTCCAGGCGCCTTTTTCCGTGTTTTATGGCTTTTCTGGCAATGCCGGTAATCCGGGGGCGTTACGGGGGTGGCAAACCCCCGCATGAGGGGGCAGCGGAAGACCGCAGGGCTGGTCACGATTTTGCATGCCCCGGCAACCGCACGCGAAAGCGTGTTTGTAATAACAATGCTTCCGGGCAAGAGGCCCTAAAAAGCCTGTGGCGTATATATAGGTTAATGGCCGAG
>JAISXE010000143.1 GCA_031270615.1 Spirochaetia bacterium | reverse complement strand
GTCGCAATCCTGGAGACAGGATTGCTGCTCGCCCATGCAACCCGGGTATGAACCATGCCATAAAATCCAATTCCTTGCCAAACGAAGATACCTCGGAGCTTGCTCCGAGGTTCTTCATTGTAGCGGCGCAGGCGCTGTTGGCCAGGCCGCACAGGGTCTTATTGGTCCTTCCACAGGGCGGTGATGTCGTAGACTTCGACATTCGCGTCGAGGAAGTCCGTGAACACGAGGTATTTGTCGTCGGGCGAGACGCACAGGCCCGTGCATTGGTTGCGGCCCCAAACCCAGTCGATTACTTTCATTTCGGCGGCGTCGATGACCGCCACCTTGCCGAAGTCGGGGCCTTTTTTCAGGTAGGTTTCCGCGTTGTTCATGCCGCGCGAGGAGACAAACAGGAACCTGCCGTCGCTTGAGCGGGCAAGGGTGTTCAGGCAGTGCCCCGCCCACACGCGCTTTTGGATTTTGTCGTCGGCGAGGGTGAAGCTGCTTACCTTGCCGGTGGCCATGTCGCTTACATATCCCATGCCGCGCTCCTCGTCCAGGACGATGTGCCGCGCGGCGCCCCGCCCGAAAGGAAGGTTCTTTACGATTTTGGCTGTGGCAAGGTCTATTTTGTCCACATTGCCTGTGGAATAGATGCAGACGTAAAGATATTTGCCGTCGGCTGTTGCCGCCATGCCCCGGGGGATGCCCGAGACGGGGATGCGGCGGGTGAGTTTTCTGGATTCGATGTCGATGAGCGACACGTCAAGGGAGACCCAGTTGGACACAAAGGCCGTTTTTTCGTCAGGGCTTATGGTGATTACTTTGGGCCAGAGCCCGCCTGAGGGAATGGTTTCCACATACTCTGGATCGTCGCCGCGAAGGATGTGGATCAGGCCGGGCCCCATCTGGGACACCCAGATTTCGTTTCTGCCGCGTACCAGGGCCGGTTCCACATAGCCCCGGAAGTTTTTGTCCGCCGGGGTCAGGGTGATGCGCCGCTTGGGGGCAAGGCCGTCAAAGGGGATGATGTCCACGCCTTTTTCCCCGAGTATCGGGACCACGAGGCGCTTGCCGTCTTGGGTGAACATGACGCTTTTGGGCTGGTGCCCTGTCAGGGTTTCCCCTACCAGGACCAGGCGCGAGTCCGAGCGTTCCAGTTTTTCTTCCAGGTACAGGTTTCCCGCCACCTCGAGCCGCACGGTTTTGTCAAAATAGCCGGGGGCGGAGAGGACGATTTCCCGGTAGCCCCTCGGTATGCCGAAGCTGCGGGTTTCCGCGGTTTTGGCCACGGGGGCAAGCTCCTTGCCGTCCAGGAGGACTTTCGCGTCCTGGGGGAAGAGTTTTGCCGTAAGCGTCGCCTGCGGCTGCCCCGCCGCGCGGGGGGCCGCGGACACCCGCGCGGGGTCTTCCGCGAAGACAGGGCCGCCCAGCAGGGCGGCCAGCAGAAAAAAGGCCGCTGTTTTTTTCATGCACGCTCCTTATTGGCCCGCCGTGCGCGGGAGAATGCGGGAGGCCACAGACCCTGCGGACAGACGCAGACAAACACATGAACCAGGCACGGGAAGCCCGCGATTTTAGCGTGGCCCGTGGCAAGCCTTCCGCAGGCGGCGCCCCCTGCCGCGACTTCCAGCCCATGCGCCAGGGATTGGAGGGGGCGCTGAAAGCGCGCCCGCAGGGCCGGAGCGATAGCGCAGCCCCGGAAAGCCCGGTTTTTGCGGCTGTGCCGCAAAAAGGCGCCCAAAATCCCCTGCTTTTTCAAACCCGAAACTTGACTGCCAATTCCTGGTTCTTCCTGCTTCCTGGCTTTTTTTTGTTTTGGTTCCGTGGTATTCTACCGCGTATGTGGAAATTCAGCAATGACTTTATTCGGGAAATCCCGAAGACGGACCTGCATGTCCATTTGGACGGGTCGCTGCGGCTGGCGACGCTTATCGAGCTTGCGGGGGAGCGGAAGGTGCAGCTGCCTTCTTTTACCGAGGAGGGGATGAGGGAGCTGGTTTTCAAGCCTTCGTACAAAGACCTGGACGAATACCTTGTCGGGTTCGCGTGGACGGGGCGTGTGCTGCAGGACGCGGAGGCGCTGGAACGGGCCGCGTGCGAGCTGGCGCAGGACAATTACGCGGAGGGGGTGCGCTACCTTGAGCTGCGTTTCGCGCCGCAGCTTCACATGCACGGGGATTTTCAGTTTGGGGATGTCATATCCGCGGTTGACAGGGGGCTGCGCGGGGCCAGGGGCAGGATCAACGCGGGGATGGCGGAGGGCGAGCCGCCTTTCGAATACGGTATCATCGTCTGCGCCATGAGGTTTTTTAATGCGCATTTTTCGCAGTTTTACCGGGATTTCCACGCTGTGCATCCGTATTCGGATTCCCTGGAGGTTATCCAAATGGCGGGGCTGGAGCTGTCAAAGGCCGCGGTGAAACTGCAGCGCGAGAGCGATATCCAGATCGTGGGTTTCGATTTGGCGGGCAGCGAGCACGGCTACCCCGCGAGCGCCCACGAGGCGGCATACGGGTATATAACGAAGAACTTCATGCGAAAGACCGTCCACGCCGGGGAGGCTTACGGGCCGGAGTCCATTTTCCAGGCGATTACGGATTTGCATGCGGACAGGATCGGCCACGGCCTGCACCTTTTTGACGCGGGCATGGTGCGCCTGGATCCGCCCTGGGGCCGGGAGGCCTATGTGGAGAACCTTGTGAACTATATCGCGGAGAACCGCATTACCATAGAGGTCTGCCTGAGCAGCAATATGCAGACCTCGCCGCACATCACGGATGTCCGCGCCCACTCTTTCAGGCAGATGCTGGCGCGCAATCTTTCGGTGACGCTTTGCACGGACAACAGGCTGGTTTCGCATACCAGCATCTGCGGCGAGTACCGCCTGGCTCTGGACAACTTTGACATATCCCCGGCAATGCTGAAGGATATTATTGCCTACGGTTTCAAGCGGTCGTTTTATTACCACCCTTACACGGAGAAAAGGAAATACGTGCGCAGGATACTGGATTACTACGAGGGGCTTGAGAAGAAACACGGGGTCAAGTAAGGAGCAGCAATTCCGATTTCAAATTATAATTTCACTCCGATTCGGAATTTTGGCGCCTTTTTGGCGCTCCCGCGCCAAAAAACGGGCTTTTCGCTCCAATCTTTTGGCTAAAGCCAAAAGGATTTCCGCTGCAATCCCTGGCGCCCCAGGGGCTATTTGCGCTTCGCGCAATTTAATTCTATACAATGATGGTAAACGCCGATGCCCTGTGTTTCGCTGTTTTTTCGCTTGACAAAAGCGGGAATGTGTGTTATTATCCTTGTAATTAGCTTGGTTTAATAGGGTACATGGGATATTCCCGCAGGCCGGCGGCCCGGCTTTACATTCGGCCTGGAACAGAGGTAGTATCAGGGAATAACCCTGAAAAGGAGCAGTGTATGTCAAATAGAGAAAAATGGGCTTTTGAAACCATCCAGGTCCACGCGGGCCAGGAAAAGCCGGATCCCGCCACGGACGCCAGGGCGGTGCCGATTTACCAGACCACGTCCTATGT
>JAISXE010000120.1 GCA_031270615.1 Spirochaetia bacterium | reverse complement strand
AGGGCGATTGCCCGCAATCGCGGTCGCGGTTTATCGCCTTCCGCGATTTCCCTGGTTGCCGCAATGCGGCGAAGCCCTATAAAATCACGCAATTTCCGTTTTGCCGGGCAGTGCAATCGCGTGATAGTCCCCAGGGTTCTATCGGCTATACGGCGTCTTGCCTGCATGCAGGGCGATTGCCTGCAATCGCGGTCGCGGTTTACCGGCCTTCCGCGATTTCCCTGGTTGCCGCAATAAGGCGAAGCCCCGCAAAATCTCGCAATTTCCGTGACTACTGTCCGCAGCAGTTTTTTATTCCATCTCCGGCAGGTATTTCCAGTAACGCTCCGGCAGAAACTGCTTTTGCAGTTTCGGGTTGGCACGGCTTTCGTTGTTTACCGCGCGGTGGTAATTTTTCCACAGCTTTTCCCAGGGGTCCTCTTCGCCGCCCCGCGCGGACCGGGGCTGGTCACCCGCTTCGCCCGCCAGTCGCCCATTCGTCCAGGGGATTACGCGGGCCTTTTTCCCCTTTTCCCGCACAAGCGCGCGGCCGCGCCTTTCATCGATAATCGCCCAGGCCGTCTCCCCGAAGCGCAGGGTAAAATGCTCCGCAAGCGCGGGAAGAATATCAAAATCGGGCGCGCAGCGCGCGATGAAAACCCCCTCCCTGTTTGGGGTAAAGCGCAAAAGCCCTCTCAGCCTGTCAATCTCCCTTCCCGCCCGGTAGGCCGTTTTCAGTTTGCCGAAAGTGTCGTCGGGGAAAAACTCATTCATGGGTGTTTACCGTGCCTGCCGCAAGGGATTTGGGCTTCCGTGCGCCTCCGCGGTTTTTCATCCAGCTCCGCCGCGTCAAAGCCAAAAAGGGGCAGTTGCAGCGCCTCCGTGTTTGCAAGGATGCGGCGGATGCGAAGCGGATTGTCCGGCCGGTCAAGGCAGGCACCGCCCAGGGTTATGAAGTAGCGCGCGCGTTTGAGCGCGACCCCGATTTTTCGCAGGGAATCGAAGGTGAGCCTTCCGCTTTTTCGCGCGCCGACGATGCGCAGGGCCGATCTGGTCCCGATGCCGGGAACGCGCAGGATTTCCCGGTAGTCCGCGCGGAAAAGGTCAAGGGGGAAGCGGTCGATATGCCGCAGGGCCCAGGAGGTTTTTGGGTCAAGGCGGGTATCGAGGTACGGCGAGGCGTCTTCCAGGATCTCTTCCGGCGCGAAACTGTAAAAACGCATGAGCCAGTCGGCCTGGTAGAGCCTGTGCTCGCGCAAAAGCGGGGGGCTTGTTATGTCAGGGAGCCGGGGGTCCCGGTGGCCTTCCCTGCCGCAGGCCACCGGCGGGATAAAGGCGGAATAATAGACCCTCCGCAGGGCAAACTTCCGGTACAGGGCGCCCGAAAGCGAGATGATCTGCCTGTCGTCTTCTTCCGAGGCACCGACAATAAGCTGGGTGCTCTGTCCCGCCGGCGCGAAGTTCGGCGCGGACCTGAAACGCTTTTTGTCTTCCCCGAATTGGGAGCAGTCCTCGTGCATGCTTTTCATCGCGCCGAAAATAAGGCGTCCCGATTTCTGCGGGGCCAGGGCCGCAAGGCTTTTCCCTGTGGGCAGCTCGATGTTGGCGCTGAGGCGGTCGGCCCACAGGCCGGCTTCGCGGATAAGCCTTTCCCCCGCGCCGGGTATGACTTTCAGGTGGATGTACCCGCCGTAGCCCGCTTCCTTTCGCAGTTTTTTTGCCGTGCGGATGAGCCTTTCCATGACGATGTCCGGGTCCGAAAAGATCCCCGAAGACAGGAAGAGTCCTTCGATGTAGTTGCGGCGGTAGAAGGCTGTGGTAAGCTCGACCAGTTCGTCGGTGGTGAAGGAGGCCCTTTGTATGTCCGAGGAGGCGCGGTTGACGCAGTAGGCGCAGTCAAAGCGGCAGGCGTTGGAGTACAGCACTTTCAGCAGGCTGACGCAGCGGCCGTCCGCCGTCCAACTGTGGCAGACCCCCGCAGGAAGGCACGCGCCGAAACTCCCCTGCCCCGGGGCCGCGAAAGCCGTCCGCCCCCTGTGGCCGCCCGAACCGGAGGAAGCGCAGGATGCATCGTACTTCGCCGCCCCCGCGAGTATGGATAATTTTTCTCCCAATTCCATGCTGTACATTCTACCATACAGGCATACATTTGTCAAGTATACATTTGTTAGGGCTATGGTCTGTGGCCTGTGCTTCATTTCTGTGATTTGTGCAACAACTGTAAAGATACGTCCATAGACTTCGGATTTTTCCGGGTTTAGAATGTCATGTCGTTTGAACAACTTTCGCACCGGGCAAGTGAGGAATAGATGCATAAAAAACATAAAACGGCTGGAACATTCTGTCCGGTGAGGTTGTTCCAAAACCTGAGAAGCCCGTGGGGCGCAAGGGATTGCAGCGGAAATCCTTTTGGCTTTAGCCAAAAGATTGGAGCGGAAAGCCCGGTTTGCGGCGTTCTGCGCCGCAAATGCGCCAAAATTCTGAATCGGAGTGGAATTATAAATGGGTTTTGGAACAGGTTCCGGTAATTTGTGGTATTCGAGCCGAAAGGGATTTTCGGAGAAAAATTTTTTAGGAGGAATCGCATGAGAAAAATTCTGAAACTGTCGGCTGCGGCAGTGGTGCTGTGGGTCCTGTTGGGCGGCTGCGGGGGAGGATCCGCCCCCGGGACGGGCGCGGCGGCGTCATCGGGCGAAAAGGGGGTAAATCTGGTTTACTCAACCCACAGCGTTGGAACATCAAACTATAACGCCGCATCGCTTTTTGCTACCCTGTGGCTGAAATACCTGCCGGAAGGTTCGGCGATTGACGTTCAGCCTACTTCCCCCGGCGGGATGGGTGCCCCCTATCTTTTCGCGAACAAGGCGGCGGATATCGCTTTTATCAACAGCGCGCCCGCGAGGATGGCCTGGGACGATGGCACGCTCGGAAAGCCGCCTACGCAGGAACATCGGGGCGTTGCGGGAAGTATTTTTGGAAATACCGCGGTTATTTTCCTGACGCAAAATTTCCTGGACAAATACAAGGTTTCCTCGGTTGAGGATGCCTTGCGCAGGAAGCTGCCCATCCGCATTGGCTCCGGATCTCCCGGCTCAATGGACGAAAAAGTGGTTTCCCTTTTGTGTGAATACATGCGGATAACCTACGACGATATCAAAAAATGGGGGGGAGATATCATTTTCGGGAACGGCAGCGATTTGTCTTCGATGGTCAAAGACAATATGCTGGACGGCATCTGCGATCTTACCTCCGCGCAGTCTTCCACGATGGTCGAAATCAGCATGACCGCCAAAGTCGTTTTCCAGCAGCTTGAGCCGGAAACCGTCGCATGGTTTGGAAACAAGGGATTTGCCGTCGTGGACTTGCCCGCGGGATCGTTTACCGGCCAGCCGGGCCTCATCAAAAACCCCGGAGCGCCCGACTGTGTTTTCGTCCGCAAGGACACGCCTGATTCCGTGGCCTACGCGCTGGCGAAAGGGCTTGCCGAGGAACAGCAGAACATTCTTGCGCAGTTTTCCTCGTTTGAACTGTATGACCCCTACAAAAGCTGCCTTCCGGAGGCGCTCGGCGGAGTGCCCCTGCATCCCGGCGCGGAGAAGTTCTATCGGGAAAAAGGATATCTGAAATAACGTAGAAGACTTTTATGCCTGGATAGCGCCCGGATGCCGTGACGTGTTCATGCGCCGGGCGCGTTTATATGAGGTGAGAAATGCTTTTCAAGAAAATGATAGAAAAGGCGCAAAACCAGATTCCTGAAGACGAGGAACCTGTCGTAAGACCCGGCATGGAAAAATGGCGTTACTGCGCGTTGGCGGTCGTGGCAATCAGCTTCACGCTGTTCCAGCTCTACATCGGGTTGATCCGCCCGTTTCCCCCCACTCTTACGAACCCGATCCATTTGGCATTCGCGCTTGTCGTTACCTACCTGTTGAAGCCGCTTGCGGATAAATTCCATAAAAAGCGGTTTTGGGTTTCCGATTTTTTGTGCATCGCGACAGGCGTTTTTGTTGCCTATTATTTTATTACAGAGCAGCAGACGGTTTTGTTCCGTATCATGATGGTCGATCCCATGCGCCCGGTTGATATTTTATGTTCCGCCGCCCTGCTACTTGTCCTTCTGGAGGCCGTGCGCAGGACCCTGGGTTTGAATCTTTTTGTTTTTATCCTATGTTTTATCGCTTACGCTTTTTTCGGCCAATTCATTTCAGGCCCCCTGCGCTTCAGCGGCATGTCGCTCAAGCAGTTTTTCGAAATGCTTACCCTGACGCCTGACGGTATTTTCGGCGCGCCGCTTACCACTTCGGCGAATTCCTTGTTCTACTTCCTGCTGTTCGGCGCGTTTTTCGCTACCTGCGGGGGCGGCCAGGTTTTGATTGACCTGGGCATGAAATTAAGCGACAAAACGGCGGGAGGCCCCGCGAAGGCGGCTGTTGTTTCCAGCGGCCTTATGGGCATGATAAGCGGGAGCGCGGTCGCGAACGTAACCACGACCGGCGTGCTTACCATTCCCCTTATGAAAAGAGCGGGTTACACGCCGGAACAGGCCGGGGCCGTTGAGGCCGTGGCTTCCACGGGCGGCCAGATCATGCCGCCCATTATGGGTGTCGGCGCGTTTATTATGGCCGAGATGTTGGGCGTTCCCTACGCCACTGTCGCCCTGGGCGCCCTTATTCCGGCCCTGGGCTATTATTTCTCGATTTTTATGCTGGTGCATTTGCTCGCGAAACGGAAAAACATGAAGAAGGGCAACCAGGAAATAAAGTATGCTTCCACGCCGATTCTTCCCCGCATATACCGTTTATTGCCGATTTTTGTGGTCGTCGCCATGATTTTCCTGGGCTACTCGCTGACGCGGTCCGCTGTTTTCGGAATAGCGACTTCCATCGTCACCAGCGCCGTTTCCCGGCAAACGCGGCTTTCCCCAAAACAACTTCTTGATGCCCTTCTTGACGGGGTGCGGCAGGCTGCGGGAATCGCGATTCCCACAGCCGCCTGCGGCATTATGATAGGCATTGTTATCCGCTCGGGGGCGGCAAACAAACTCACGACCATCATCGCCAATGTCGGGGGGTCCAACGTGGCGGTCGCCCTTGTTATCGCCATGCTTGGCTGCCTTCTGCTGGGCATGGCGCTTCCAACCGTTGCCGCGTATCTGATCTCGAATATCCTGTTTTGCCCAACGATCATAAAACTGGGCATACCCGCGTTTCCCGCGAATATGTTCGTTTTCTATTTTGGGGTCATCGCGCAGATCACCCCTCCGGTATGCCTGGCTTCCTTCACCGCGGCGGGAATCGCGAAAGCCAATTCGTGGAAAACCGGATGGACGGCTTTTACCTATGCTTTTGTCGTTTTTCTGACCCCCTACGTTTTTGTGTTTCATTCCGCCCTGCTTTTGCAGGGGCCGGTAGGCGAAATCATCGCCTACTCGTCGATCATGGTCCTGGGAATCGTTTTCCTTGCCTCGGGAATGTCTTCATACTGCTTTACCCTTGTCCGGAGCAGGATTATCCGGGGGGTTCTGAT
>JAISXE010000077.1 GCA_031270615.1 Spirochaetia bacterium | reverse complement strand
TTTACCAGCGCGGCTTTCGTCTTTCTTGTCATGCTGCAGATTTTTTGCCGTTATATTTTGGGGAATTCCCTTGCCTGGTCAGAGGAAATGTGCAAACTTCTGTTTTTCGCCACCATTATGTTCGGTTCCGCCGTCTGCATCACGGAGGGCCGGCATATCGTTATCGATTTACTTCTTCTGCATTTGACGGCGAGAATCAAACGGTATTACTTTCTGGGAATTTACGCTTTTATGTTTCTGGTGTGCCTGTACCTGCTCTATTTCGGCTACACTTTCGCGATTCGCAACATGCGGCAGCTCACTCCGGCCATGCAGATCTCTTTCGGGTATGTGTATCTTATCACGCCCGCCGCCTCTATCCTGATGTGTATCAATACAGTCCGCGCGGCGGTGCGCGATTACCGCGTCAAATATGCGCCGGGCGCGCCAAAGGGGGCCGGCGTATGATCGCGTTGATGCTTCTGTCTTTTTTAGTCCTTATGCTGTTGGGCATTCCCATGGCTTTCTCGACGGCGGGCGCGGTGATTCTGTATATTCTCAACTCGGGGATTTCCCCGGAGCTTGTCCCCCAGCGTTTTTTTACCACGGCGAACAACTTCGCGATTATGGCGATACCCCTGTTTATGATCGCCGGTGAACTGATGAATGCCGGCGGCATCACAAAACGCATCGTGCGGCTTTCCTCGGCCCTCGTGGGGCACATACGGGGAAGCCTCGCGCATGTAACCATAGTCGCCAGCATGATTTTCGCGGGAATGTCCGGTTCCTCGGCGGCGGCCTGCGCTTCGGTCGGCTCCATGCTCATACCTGTCATGAAAAACGAGGGATATGACGCGGAGTTCGGCGCGGCTGTTACCTGCTGCGCCGCCTGTCTGGGACCCATCATCCCGCCGAGCATCACCTTTGTCGTGTACGGGTCTGTTACCGGCGATTCAATCGGAAAGCTGTTTCTGGGCGGAATCATCCCCGGCGTGATTATGGGCGCGTGCCTTATGGTGATAGCCTTTATTATCGCGCAGAAGCGGGGATACCCCATCAAACCGAAAAGCACCTGGAAAGAAAGGTATCTGTCCCTAAAGTCCTCCATCGCCGCGCTGATGATGCCCGTCATTATCATGGGCGGCATTTTGAGCGGCGTTTTTACGGCTACCGAAGCGGGGGCGGTCGGCGTCGCCTACGGGCTTCTGATCGGGATCCTCTGCAAGGAACTCACGCCGAAAGTGATCGTAAAAGTATTCATCAACGGCGCCATGACGACGGCGGCCATCATGCTGGTCATGGCGTCTTCGCAGATCCTGGGCTGGATACTGACAAGCATCCATCTGCCCCAGCAGCTTACGCAAATGCTCCTGGGAATTTCCCATAACCCGAAAATCATCATTTTCGTTATTTTGGGTATCCTGCTTTTCCTGGGCTGCTTTATGATAGACGCCGCCATTATTCCGATTATGGCGCCCCTGTTTATGCCGGTCGTCAAACAGTACGGCATTGACCCCATTCATTTCGGGGTCGTGATGAGCATGATGACCGTTACCGGCTGCGTGACTCCTCCCGTGGGAAACAACCTGTATATAGCCTGCGGGATTTCGGGCGCCCCGGTGGGAAAGACCGTCAGGGACGTTATCCCCTTTGTCGGCGCTCTGCTTGCTTCCATGATTATTGTTACGATGTTCCCGAAACTTGTAACATTTATCCCCGATATGGTCTTTAAAAAATAAAAATCACGCCCCGCCGGAATCTGATCCCGGCGGGACGCCAGGAGGGCCTTATGAAAAGCAAATACGCGGTTACGGCCGAAACGTTTATGGACGTTTATAAATACCCCCAGAAATACGCGATCCACCCGTTTAAGATATTCGGGAATTTATACTATGTCGGCAATACCTCCGTGGGTTCCCACCTTATTGATACGGGCGACGGACTTATCCTGCTGGACACGACTTTTCCGCATACCTATGCCCTGCTCATTAACTCAATTTGGGAACTGGGTTTTTCCCTGTACGACATCAAATACATCGTGCATACGCACGGGCATTTTGACCATTTCGGGGGAACCAGCCAATTCACGGCGCTGACAAAGGCGAAGACCTTTCTGGGTGCCGAAGACGCGAAAATGTTCCGGGAGCGGCCGGAGCTGATGCTTTTGCGGGATTGCCCGTATGCTTACCTTGAAGCGTTTACCCCTGACGTTGAACTTGGGGACAACGACACAATTACCCTGGGCGACACTACGATACGCGCCGTATCAACGCCCGGGCATTCTCCCGGCGTTATGTCGTATATCATTGATGTGACGGACGGGAAGAGGCGCCTCACTGCGGCCATGCACGGCGGGGCGGGTTTTAACACCCTCAATCTTCCTTTTTTGCGGGAATTCGGCCTTGACGTTGAAACGACGCGCGGGAATTTTCTTGACGGCATTACGCGGCTGGAAAAAGAGGCTGTTGACATTACCCTGGGGAACCACCCCAACCAGAATGACACGGCGGGGAAGCGCGGCAGAATGCTCGCGGACCCTTCCGCCGCCAATCCGTTTATTGACCCCGGGGAATGGCCCCGCTTCCTTGCCGACATGAAAAAGCGTTTTTCCCTCATGCTGGAAGAAGAGGCCGCCGGATTCTGAAGGAGAACCACTGGCCGCACGGAAACCACAGAAGAGGAGATTTTTTTATTTCCTTATTTCCGTCTGTCCGCGTGGTCCGTGGTTATCTTCGTTTGCAATGCGGCCTGTTTTCGGGTAGACTTGCAGGCCAATGGCAAACAGGTTTTTGCGGAAGGCAGAGGCCTCCCGCATCGTGCAAAAACTCGCCGCGAAGGCGATCCTCGAGCGCTCGCTTGTCGCCGAAGGCGACCGCATCCTTGTCGCGGCCTCGGGCGGCAAGGATTCCACGGTCATGGCCTGGGCGCTTTCCTCGCTCAGGGCCGCGGTGGGAAAAAACTACGAGCTTGCGGCAATCCATATTTCCAGCGATTTCTGCTCCTGCTGCAAAAAAGCCGCGCTCGCGGCCCGGCTTGCCGAATGGGGCATCCCCTTTGCCGATTTGTTTGTGCCGGTCATCGGGCGCCTGAAGCAGGGCCGGAAAATGAACTGCTACTGGTGTTCCACGCAGAGGCGGACGGAGCTTTTGAAATACGCGCTGGAAAACAACTTCAACAAAATCGCCCTGGGGCACCACCTGGATGACATCATCGAAACCTTTTTCATGAACATGACGGCCAAGGGCGAGCTGCAAACCATGCCCATGTTTCTGCGCTACCGCAAATACCCGCTCAGTCTTATCAGGCCCCTGGGCTATATCGAGGAGCGGCAGATCGTCGCCTGCGCGGAGGAAAAAAACATTTTGAAGGCCGCCTGCACCTGCCCCTACGGCATGAATTCCAGGCGCAGGGATCTGCGCGGGCGCATCGACAGGCTCACCGCCGGTTCGGGCGCGGTAAAACGCCGTATCCTGAAGGCCCTGTCCTCGGGGGCGCGCGACCTGCTGAACGAAGACGGCGGCCCATGGGAGTGACCACTGGCCGCGCTGACAGGCACATGGATCTCGCGCAAGAAGCCCGTGTCGTCCGTCCTCTCCGCGCGGTCCGTGGTTTCTTTACAGGGCATCGGCGTTTACCCTCACACTATAGAATTAGATTGCGCGAAGCGCAAAAGCCCGCGGGGCACAAGGGGCTGGTCGCCCATGCAACCTGGATTGAAGCGGAAATCCTTTTGGCGCAGCCAAAAGATTGGAGCGGATAGCCCGGCTGGTCGTATTTTTGTACCCGCTACGCGGATACAAAAATACTGCTCGCCCGTGCAACCTGGGTTTTTTGCGCTTGGGGGCGCAAAAAATGTGCCAAAATGATCAATGCGATTGAGAATAGTAAACGCCGATGCCCTGCTGATTGCGGACCTTAATTTGTTAAATGTGGAAAAAAAGCGTAAAATCCCGCCTCCCGTTCAAGCAAACCGTGCTTTTTCGCTGTTATAATATATATATGGGTGTACTGTGTTTTTTGAGCGGGGCCGCGCGGCGCATTTTGAATTTCCTGTTTCCCCAACGGTGCCTCCTGTGCGGCTCTTTTTTGGGCGGGGAGGCTGTCCCCGTTTGCGATGCCTGCGCGGCGAAACTGGCGGTGCCGGAAGGCCCGAGATGCCGCGTTTGCTCGCAGGTCCTTATTTCGGAGAAGGACCTGTGCATGGATTGCCGCGCGGCTGCCCCTGCGGCGGGCGATGGGAAGGGGTCCGGCGGCGCTTTTCAGTTCGAGAGCAATTATTCGCTTTTCCCGTACCAGGATCCGCTGGCTATGGAGATGGTTGTTTCCTACAAAGGCAGGAAACGGAGGTCCCTCGCGGCGTTTTTTGCGGGAAAAATCGTTGGGGCCTACCGCCGCGAATGGCAGGGGCTTCCGATTGTGCCGGTTCCCTGCCGGAGGGCCTCCGTGAAAAAACGGGGTTATGACCAGGTTGCCCTTTTGTGCCGCGCGATACGCAGGCGAAACGGCGCACGGATACTGCCCCTCCTGCGCCTCAAGGGGAAAACCCTGGAGCAGAAAACCCTCAACAGGGAGCAGCGGGCAAAGAACCTGTGCGGCGCCATAGCGGCGGCAAGGAATTTCCGCAAATATGCAAAGGGCGGCGTGCCGGAGGCAGTGCTGCTCCTTGATGACGTTTTTACGACTGGCGCCACCGCAAACGCCTGCGCCGCGGCGCTAAAAAGCATGGGCGTAAAAACAGTCTATGTGTGCACGCTCGCGCGGGATTAACGGCAGCCGGTCTTCCGGGCTTTTCAGAGTGTCTTGATTGGTATCTCGTACTGCGTCACCGGCGTATGCACCGTCTTTGTGATATTGCAAACCACGTTAATGCTGGCATTGTTCGAATACGCCCGCGGCGGAACTCCCAGTATTTTTTTGAAGAGCCTGCTAAAATAATGGACTGTCTCAAAACCAAGTTTGCTGGAGATTTGCGTGATATTCAAATTGGTGGAAAACATGAGCTCCTTTGCCATTTCGATTTTTTTGGCATTGATATACCTGTTTGGAGAGCATCCGACACATTCCTTGAAAACGGTCGAGAAGTAATTTTCGCAGTATCCGCAGATTCCGGCAAGTTGGGATACCCGTAAATTCTCGTTGATATTCTTGTCGATATAATCAAGCACCGTGCGGATATTCCCTTTGTGGACATCATGGGAGGCGTTAAACGAATGGTCGGCCACGCCGTCCACCCTTTTCATGTACGCGCCCTCGCGCTGCCTGCGCAAAATACGGTACAAGAGCTCAAGCATGCGGATATTGATAATATGCTCCGACATTTTCCGTTCCATGATGGCTTCGTTGAAGACATCCTTTAAGAGCGTGTCTTCGTAGTTGTCAACGCGCTGGATGCAATAGCCGATGCCGGACAGGAGCAGTGCGAGGTCCCCGCTGGCGGTAAATTTATAATCAACGGAATTAAACTCGTCGATTCCGTAAATGGCGTGCGTGACGCCCGGCGGGATCATAAACAGCATCCCTTTTCCCGCGCGGAAGGAGTGGTCCGATAGTATGATTTTCGCGATTCCGTTGAGCGCGTAGATGTAATGGAAAAACCCGTGAACGTGCGGTTCTATAAACGTGTTCGCGGCCTTTTT
>JAISXE010000394.1 GCA_031270615.1 Spirochaetia bacterium | reverse complement strand
CGGGGCCGTCCGGGGGGTGGTTGGTGCCGAAAAGGCCGTTGATGAAGCCGGTGACGGCCCTGGGGGACAGGCGGATGAGGCGCTTGAAAACGAGGTCGAAGATGTCGTGTGTGGGGCGCGGGCTTTTTGGTTTTTTGGGGCCGGGCGCGTGAATTTTTTTCTTTTTCATACTGTTATAACTCAGCAAAAAACGCGGGTTTGCTTGAAGAAAAGGGGAAAAAACGAGACGATTTTTAAAATTTTTTGGCAACCGTCCAGCCGGGGAAGAAAACCACTGACCCACGCAGACCAGCCACTGACACCACTGACAGGAAGAGGAATGGGAAATGAGGAATGAGACAAAAATGACACATGGGGAGTGAAAAGATGAGAGATGCGGTACGATAGAGCGAGGCGTTCAGGCTGGGGCTTGTGGAGGACGTGGCTGGCGGGAAATATGCGAGCCTTGACGAGGCGAGGCATAGGAACGGGATCCGGGGAGGCTCGACCCTGAGCAGGAGGCGCATTTTTGCGGCCCTGGGCCTTGCTATCGCAAAGCCATATCCGGGCCGCAAAAACGTCGTAAATGCACGAAACGTTATGTGAAATTTTGGCAAACATGGTTGGGAAAATTATAAAAAAGCATACAAAAACGGAGTTGACAAAATAAAAATGAACAGATAAAATCTAAATATGGAACTTGATATTCCCCCAAAATATCGAAAAGATATTGAAATTGCTATGAATCTTCTCAAAAACGAAGGCTGTCAATCGATTTACCTGTTTGGTTCATTGGTTACCGGAAAAAGCCATGACGATTCGGATATTGACATTGGCATAAAAGGACTTCCTAAAGGGAAATTCTTTGAGGCATGTGCAAGAGTATATTTTGCAATAGATAATGACATTGATATTGTCGATTTTGATAATAATGCTGACTTTTACAATCTTTTAAATCGTCAGGGGGAGGTCGTTGAAATTGGATAATACTGGTTGGTCAAAATTCAAAAAATGCAATTGTTCTTAGAAACGATATAAAAAGGCAGATGGAAAAATATATGTATTTCAGACATTTTATAAGACATTCGTATGGTTCTGAATTAAAATGGAGTGAAATGGAAACTTTGGTAAAAAATCTTGATGAAATGTGGAAAATAATAAAAACCGATTTTGAGTTATTTATAAAAAACAATTAGCGTAAAATGCCCCCACTTCGCATAACGAGGCCTGTAAATGTTTCGCCGCTAAGGCTGCTCGCAATGGCGGGGGGGCAGACAGCAGCCGTTTCCTCCGTCCTTGGTTATTACTTATTATCTGTTACCTGTTAATTCCTAATCCTTTCCTTAAACCCGTACAAACCTAGCCCACGCGCCGCGCGAAAACAGCTTTTAAGTAGCGGCCTTCGGGAAAGTCCGTGCCCCAGGGATGATCCGGCGCGGCCCCCGCCACCCTGAAAATCTGCAACTCCCGTCCCGCTTCCTTCGCGGCGCCGCCCAGCACGGAAAGGAACTGCGCCTCGCCGACAAGGCCGGAACAGGAACACGACACCAGTATGCCGCCGGGCCGCAGGGCCTCGATTGCCAGGCGGTTTATATCGTGGTAGGTCTTCAGCGCGCGCGGGATTTCTTCTTTTACCGCGGCCAGCTTCGCGGGATCCACGATAACAACATCGGCCCGCTCGCCTGCGGCAATCCGCTCGCGCAGGAAATCAAAACAATCGCGGTGGACGTATTTTACCCCAAGGCCGTTGCGCCGCGCGTTGCCCCCGGCGGCCTGGAGGGCTTTTTCATCCAAATCAACGGACACCACTTCCGCCGCCCCCGCCTTTGCCGCCGCAAGGCCGAAGCCGCCCGTATAGCAAAAAAGGTCCCACACCTTCCTGCCCGCAGCAAAAACCGCGGCCGCGCGGCGGTTATCCCTCTGGTCCAGGAAATACCCTGTCTTGTGGCCCGATGCAAAGTCCACCCGCAGCCGCAGCCCGTCCTCCTGTATATCCACGAAATCAGGCGGCGGGTAGCGCATGACAAGCGGGGCGAAACTCACCCCTTCGGCTCTTTCAGTCTTTTCGTCCGACCGGAAAGCCACGCGGCAGCCGGGATACAGCCTTTGCAGCGCCTCCGCCACGAAAGGCCCAAGGCCGCGGTATCCCGCGCTGAAAGGCTGGGCCACAAACACGTCGGCGAACTTGTCGATAACAAGACCCGCAAGGCCGTCGGCCTCCGCGTGAACCAGCCTGTAGCTGTCGGACCTTTCAGGAATGCGCAGGATTTCCTCGCGCAGCACTTTGGCCGCCCCAAGCCGGGCGTGCATAAACTCCCCGTCAAGCCGCTCATCCGGATCCCTGGTCAAAAGCCGTACCGCAAGCGTCCTGTCAGGATGGTAAATGCCCCTGCCCACAAAAACGCCGCCCTTCGCCCACACATCCACCAGCTCCCCAGGCTCCGGCCTGCGCCGGGGGTGCATCACCATCCTGCTGAATATCCACGGGCACCTGCCCGGATGCCCGGTTTTCAAAACGATTTTCGCCGGACCCCTGTCAGCCGCAATCCTCTGCGCCATAATCTCCCCCCCGCCCAGAATACCCCATCGCCCCCGCCATTGGCAACACCGCAAAACAGGTAACGGCAATTCTCCGTAATAAAAAAAAATTATCACTGGCCACACGGACGGCGCGGACTAAGAAGAAAGAATTAGGGATTAGGGATGAGGAATTAGAAACATTTTTCTCCTCCCGCTGTCCGCTTTTGTCCGCGCGGTCGGCGGTTTCTTCCGCGCCAGGGATTGGAGGGGTTGCGGAGCAAGCCACGCCGGGGGGTTGGTCGTATTTTGTGGCCGCTGGGCGGGCACAAAATACTGCTCGCGCTTATGCATCCCGGCGGGGCCGGAGCGATAGCGCAGCCCCGGAAAGCCCGGTCCCGGCGCTTTGGCCGGGAGGCGCCCTGAAAAAACAACGAATTTTGCGTTTTTTTAAAAAATCTTCGTTTTTTTGGGGCTTTTTTAAAAGCAAACCTGCGTTTTTCGCAGAGATATATATGTGAGGAGAGGTGAAAAACACTATGCGGCAGTCGGGGATTTTTCGGAGGGTTTACGAGGCGCTTGCGGAGGCGCTTGCGGGGGAGGGGGAGGCGAGCGGGCTTTTTGCTTTG
>JAISXE010000351.1 GCA_031270615.1 Spirochaetia bacterium | reverse complement strand
GTTAGCCGCTTTTTTTTGAGCGCATTTTTTGCCTGCGGCAAAAAACCGGGCTATTCGCTGCAATCTATTTTACCGCTTCGCGGTAAAAAAGGATTTCCGCTGCTATCCCGGCTGCATGGGCGAGCAACGATTTTGCCTTGCAAAATCGTGACCAGCCCCTTGCGCCCCACGGGCTGGTCGCAACCCTTCGGGTTGCTGCTCGCCCATGCATCCCGGGCTGGTCGCAACCCTTCGGGTTGCTGCTCGCCCATGCATCCCGGGCTGGCCACTCGCTGCGCTCGTTGATCGCCCACGCAAGCGCTGGCCATTGCCAGGGGCTTACCGCTCCTTTATTGTTGTTTTTTCTTTCTTGTGCCCGTGCCGTCCGTGGCCTCCTTATTTACTCGCCGCGCAGGACAATGGCCGGGTCCACGTCCGTGGCGCTCCGTACAGGTATCAGGCAGGCCAGGCCCGTCACCAGCACCGCCGCCGCAAGCGTAAACGGGACAATCAGCGGCTGGAACGCTATCGCCCTGCCGAAAACGCTCGCGCTTACCCGCCCCGCAAAAACAAAGCCGAAAACAGAGCCAAGCAGCCCCCCCAGGGCGCCCAGGAAAAGCCCCTCGCCCAGGAATTCCGCGATAATGCTCCTGTCCGTCGCGCCCAGGGCCTTGCGCAGGCCGATCTCCCTGCGGCGCTCGGCAACCACCGCCATCATGGTCGTGGCGACGCATATCATCGTAAGCAGCAGCACGATAACCGTTACCAGATACACCAAAGCCTGCAGCTTGGTCAAAACCGTCCCCTCGGATTCGGTAACGCGCTTCACCAGCCGGGGGCTTACCCCCGGAATTTTTTCCGCGATCTCCCGCGCGATGGCCTCAAGCTCCGCGCCGGAAGCCGAAACGCTGCATTCGGCGGCCTCGACCTTTCCGCCCTCCGCCGTCATCTCCTCAAAATCGGAAAGCGCCATAAAAACAAAAGCCTCTTCCGCGCCGCCGCTCTGCACAATGCCGGACACGGTAAACTCCTTTTCAAAATCGCCGCCCCGGAAATCCGTGCCCCTCATCGTGAAGGAGCTTCCCGGAAGCAGGTTGATCACGTTTGCCACCTCCTGCCCCACGAGGGCCTCGCCCCGCGCCTGCGGCCAACTGCCCGACACGAACCAGTAGGGGCTTGTTTTGCGGGCCTCGCTTAAATCCGTGCCTGCGGCCATGAAAGGCTGGGAGTTGATTTGGATTATGCGGTAGCGGTAGGGCGCGACGCCGATAAGCTTGTCCGGGGGAAGCAGGGCCGCCGCGTCTTTCACCGTCTGCATGCTGAACGTGGCTTCGTTCCCCGCAGGCACGATGACCAGGTTCGCCCCGTAGGAGCGGAACTCCTGCCCCATCTGCCGGGGGATGTCGTAGTAAATCGTGATAAGCCCCGAAAGAACCGTCGAGCCGATTGCCACCGCCAGAAGCGCGACAAGCATGCGCGACCTGCGGCGGATAATCGATCTCGTCACCATACGAAGGAAAAACCTCTGTCTGCGCACCCCTTACCTCCCGTGAAGAACCTCAGCCGGCCGCAGGGACAGAAGGAACCGTATGGACGGTATGCTTCCCGCGAGAGTTACCAGCAGCACCAGCGCCGCCACCAGGGGAATAACCAGGGGCTTTATGGTAATGGCGGAACCGAAAACCGTGTGCCCGATGATCTGCGCGAAACCCAGTCCCGCGAAATACCCCAAACATCCGCCTATGATACCCGTAATCAGGATCTCTGTCAGCACCAGGCAGGACACCGGCAGGCTGTGCGCGCCCAGGGCTTTCAGCAGGCCGATTTCCGCCGCGCGCTCCATGACGCCCGCGGTGACCAGGTTGGAAATTCCCAGCGCCGAACCCGCCAGGCTCAACACGGTGATGAGCAGCATAAGCAGTTGGGTTTTTTCCAGAATGGCGCCCTCCGAGGCGGCTACCTGCCGTATGGCCTTTGACACCGAACCGCTCATCACCTCGTCAATCTGATAGCAAATGGCGCTCACATAGGCCGTGCAGTACCAGGTTTCCCATTCCGCGACCGAGAGGCTTTTCGGGTCCTGGGCCGCGCGGCGGGAAAGCTCGTTGTCCGGCGTCGTCAGCGCGCTTACCTCGACCCGGCTGACAAGCCCCTCTTTTCCGGCAAGGGCCTGCGCCGCGGCCAGCGGGACGTATATATGCTCGTCTTCCGCGCCGCCCGCGTTAAAAACGCTCGCGACCGTAAAATCCATTGTTTTGCCGCCGGCCTCAAGGCGCATGGCGTCCCCGGGCGAAAGCGCGGCTTTCCGCGCCACCGAGCTTCCTACCATGGCGGAATTCCCCGCGCTGCCGGACGGCCAGGCGCCGGAAAGCTCCCACCAGCTTTTCATCCTGCTCATTCCCGTATCGAGGGCCTCGCCCGTGGGCAGCTCAAGATGCTGGGAAAACCACACGCCGGAAACCTTCACGTCCGTGCCGGCGGGGCCCAGCCGGGCAGTCAGGTTCAGGTAGGGCGTAAAATCAACAATGTTGAAGGCCCAAAAGATCGTTTTGATTTTGCCCAGGTCTTCTTCCAGAAGGTACTTGTCCGAAACCCCCTCCCCCTCGGCCACGCCGTACAGCGAATCAAGAAGCGACGCGCCCTGCGGGAGGACATTGATGTTGGCCCCGTAGGTTTTCAGCTCTTTGTTTACCTTGTCGCCAACGTCAAACATCACGTTGAGCATGGCCGTGGCAAGGGAAGAACCCAGGGCAATCGTGAAGGCGATCATCAGCATTTTCCCCTTCTGCCGGAAAAACGCCCCCTTTACCATCCTCCAGAACATAGAACCTCCTTAGGCCGCGAAGCGGCCGCTCTCCTTTTCCAGGTCTTCGGTTTTGATAACCATGTTGCCTCCCCGCAGGGTATAGGCCAAAGGCACGGGGTTGCACCCGCCCTTAAAGCCGATGGTCTGCTTGTTCATCACCACGTCGCAGAGTTTGCAGATGACCTCGCTGTCCCGCTCGTAGTACCCCGTGGGGCCGCAGATGTCGCAGGCGTCAAGCCCCACGCCGAAGGCCGATTCGTTCTTGCGTATAATGATGAAGCGCATCTGCGCCCCGTCCGCGGCCGTGTACTCGTAGCGGTGCAGGCGGCCGTCCATGATTGTATCGAGGGCCACAAGCACTTCGCCGTCTTTGATGGTCATGGGTTCCGCCGGAGACAGCACCACCTCCTGCTCATCATAGGCTTTCAGCGCGGTAAGGGAAAGCACCGCGAACAGAAAACCCGCGATGACCGCGGCGCTCCAGCGTTTGCGGCTGCGCAACGCCGCCCTGATTTTCCTGCGCTGCGCGGGGTTTGCCCCCGACTCGCCGGGGCGGCGGGATTTTATGTACAGAACAAGGGGCAGGACGCAGCTTATCGCCAGAAGGCCGTAGAGAAAAAAATCGTTGTAATTGATGATAAGGATAATGAGGCCGAAGAGCCAGCGGGGCATGGGAATCAGGCGCCGCGCGAGAAGAAACTGGATTATCGTGGCAAGCTGGTTCAGCATGGTAAGGGCAAGCCCCGCGCAGAGGAAGATGCCGGTCAGTTTCGCGGAAAGCCGCGAGGCGGTATAAAAAAGGGCCACGCCACTGAGCGCGACGGCCAGTATCCCGCAGATATAGCCGGTAAACTTGAAAAGGAAATCCGTGCTGAAAACGCTCTCCCCGGGCAGCACGAATCCCGTGGGATAGAGGAACACCGTTGGCAGGGCGTAAAAAAGCAGGGCCGCGGGCAGCAGGGCGAGGCTCGCCAGGAATATTTTTTCCGCGGCCGCGGAAGAGTCCCCGGCCCCCGTTTTTTTCAAATTCCGCAGGATGGAAAAAATGAACACGCTTCCCGCGGCAAAGGCGACAAACAGGACGGCGATGTTGACGTACTCCCTGTTGACGTACACGGTAACGCGCCGCAGGACGGCCAGGACAAGGGCGCAGGCCGCGCCCGCGGCCATCGAAACCGCCGCCGTCTTTTTCCTGCGCCCCTGGTTTTCCCGCGAAGCGGCGCTGAAAACCAGCGCGGCGAGAATCGCGGGAACCGTAAGATTTTGTATGACCAGTATAAGATATTTTAACATACCCGAAGATCCCGCAAACCATGGACCGCGCCGCCGTGTGCGGCACACGGCTTGCTTTCAGGCTTGGCGGCGCGGTCCATGACGGAATTGCCTCCTGTCTACCAGGCGCGCGGAATGAAATTAAACTGCCATTCCGCTATCAAGGGCTGGGTCCAGAACTTGCCGGGAACGCCGGTCTCCTTATCGACATGCAGAAGATAACCCTGCGATTCGGGATTCTGGATGATGAAGCGTATGGTGTAGGTTCCGGCCCCGTCGAGCTTGACGTTTGCCCCGTAGTGCGGGCCGTCGCTCGCGTTCATCGGCATAAAGTTCCCTTCGATCTTCTTGCCGCCCTCCTTTATCGCCTCGTAGCGGACGGTAAGGTTGGGGACAAAATCGCCCGCGCCGTAGCCAAGCTCGTTGCCCTCAAGGGCGGAAATGTCCGCCTCCAGGTGCATGTCCGAGTCGGCCTTGGCAAGGCTCTTTCCCGCGGGCAGCATGTCCACAGGCTGGAAATACACGCCCGCCACGTTGATGTAGGGAACCCCCGCCGGCGATTTGAACTCGATGTCATCGCCAATGGGAAATTCCTCGAACCCGGCCACCTCGCCGGGCGTTACCGTACTGGCGGGCTTTGTGCCGCCCTCCTGCTCTCCGCCAGCGAATCCCACCGCGGCGCAGACTACCAGTAAAAGAAGCGCAAGTACATGTTTCATGTTCATTGTGCTTTCCTCCTAAAAAAAAGATTCTCAAGCGGCGCCAGGGCCCTTGAGTTAAATGCCACAGCCATGCAGGCCCGCCCGCCTATCCCGCGGCGGCCGTTTCCCGCCGGGCCTTGCCCCAGCGGCGGATTTGAATGAACATCATGACGAGGGTAATCGCCAGAAGCACGATCTGGGGAACCAGCGTCTCAAGGGTCGGATAGATCCCCAGAAGCTCCACTGAGGCGATTCCGTCAAGGGGCGTCACGCTTACCAGGTTGCCCTCCTGCAGCTCCTTGACGCCCGCCCCGACAAAGGAAATCGACATGATGAAAAGCAGGATGCTCGTTCCCAGGAAGAAGGGCTTCAGGGGCAGCTTGATGCTTAAAAGGCGGATGACAAGGTACACCGCCACAAGAAGCACGCAGCCCACGCCGAGCCCCACCCACACCATGCTGAAATAGGTTTGGGTTTTCGCCAGGACCGCCTGGTAAAAGAGGATGGTCTCGGCGCCCTCGCGGAAAACCGCGAGAAAAGCGGCAAAGGACAGGGAGAAGACGCTGCCTTTGGTAATCGAACTCTGCACCTTGTCCTTGATATAGTTGGCCCAGACTTGGGACTCCGCCTTGGAAACCATCCAGTTGCTGACATAAAAAAGAACGGCCACCGCCAGAAGCATGGTAAAGCCCTCGATAAGCTCCTGGTTCTGGCCCGAATCGCGGAGCAGGACGCCCAGGACAAAGGCCATAAGGACGCTGGCCGCCAGCGCGATAAGGGAGCCGACGTACACGGCGCGGGTTTTGTCCTTGTTGCCGCTTTTGATGAGGTAGGCGACAATCGCGCCGACGATGATAATCGCCTCGAAGCCTTCCCGCGTTATGATGAGGAGGGCCTCAAAAAACACGCTCCAGCGGTTTTCTTTTTTCCCGTCAAGGATGTTCGCGTCTTCCCGCAGCAGCTGGATAAGAAGGTCAAGCCCCGCCCGCACTTCCTCTTTCGGCGCTTTGGTGAGTATCGCCTTTTTTACCGTGCTGAACTGGTATTCCACTTTTGTGGCGCGTTTGCCGGAAATCCGGCTCATCACGATCTTTTCAAAGCCCTCTTTTTCGTAGAAACCGTAGTAGGCCACATCAACCTGGTCCCGCGCCGCCTCCAGCTTGCCTGAAAGGAATATGTCGTAGGATTCGTTAAGAACCGCCTCCATGGCGTCGACCATTTCGTTCCATGATTTGTATGCCGCGAATGCCGGTTCCGCAAAGGAAGTGAAAAGATACAGAGCAATCAGGAATATTGATAGTTTTTTATACAACTTTACGCCTCCGCAATTTCTCCTAAATTTTGCTATAAAAATTAGCTATTCCTAATTTGTTTGTCAAGGGGGTAAAGCGGTTTTTTTAAAAAAACGCGCCTATCCAGCCGAAGCAGAAAACCACCGGCCACACTGCGGAAGACGGACAGCCCCGCCGAGCGCCGGAAAACGAAGCGAGAGTGAAGGGCCGTACCTGGAAGAAGGCGACATTCTTATCTGTTACTTCTTACTGGTTAAGGGCTTATCCTTAAATAACGCATAGCACACAAAGGCAAAAATTTACCACGGACAACACACGCCGAAATAAACGCACGCCCATCAGGGCGTGTCTTTGCCCACCCGGCAACAGGGCGAGAGGC
>JAISXE010000270.1 GCA_031270615.1 Spirochaetia bacterium | reverse complement strand
CGTGCCGGTGATTTTTGCTACCATTTCCTTGAACCTGTGGCCGCGGTCGAACTCGTTCAGGAACATGCCGTAGGAGGTGCAGCCGGGGGAGAACACCACGACGCCGCCCGGCGGGGCCGCTTCCGCAGCGTCGGCGAGGGCCTTTTCCAGCGAGGAGTAGGGGCCGTTGTAGGCGATGTTCAGGCCTCGGAGGAGGTTTTGCAGTTTCGGCGTGGCGCTGCCTTCCAGGAGGTAAATGCTTTTTGGGATGCCGGCCGCCCCGGCAAAGACGCCGAAGTCAAGCTCCTTGTCGGTGCCGCCCGCGATGAGCGAAAGGGGGAGGCCGGGGAAGCTTTGCACCGCCGCGCACAGGGCTTCGGGGATTGTGGCCGTCGAGTCGTTGTAGAAACGGACGCCGGCTTTTTCCCCGCAGAGTTCCAGCCGGTGCTCGATGCCGGGGAAGCGTCCAAGGCGTTCCTGGATAAGGCCCGCGTCCAGGCCGAAAAGGCGCAGGGCAAGGCCGGCGGCCAGGAGGTTTATTTTTTGGTGGCTGCCGGCAAGCCGCAGTTCCCTCGGCAGGATGCGCAGGCCCCGGTGGTTTTCCAGGCGGGCAAAGCCTTCGCCGTTTTCAAGCCACGCGCCGGGGACCTCCGGCGGCAGGGGGGTCCGGGAAAAGGCGAGGGGGGTTCCCGGTGTTTCCCTGGCAAAGGGCTCTCCCCAGGGATCGCCGTACAGATACAGGGTGTGGCAGCACGGGTCCTGGTTTTCGTAGATGACTTTTTTGTCCGCCACATAGGGTTCCATGCCGCCGTAGCGGTCCATGTGGTCGGGAAGTATGTTCGTTATAATGGCCACTTTCGGCTTCAGAAGCCCCTTCCCCTTTATGTCGCCGAGCTGCCAGGAAGACAGTTCCAGCACGACGGGGTCTTCCGGGCGAAGCCCGTCAAGGAAGGAGAGGGGGGAGCGGGTGATGTTTCCGCCCAGGCAGGCGCCGGGATACAGGGCCTGGAGGCCGAAGTGCAGGGCCGAGGATGTGGAAGACTTTCCCTTGCTGCCGGTAACGGCCAGGACTGGCCCCGGGCACAGGGAAAGAAAAACCGACATGTCGGTTTCGATTCTGCGGGCCTGCGCGAGGTAGGGGGAGTCCGGCCGCACCGCGGGGTTTTTGATAACGATGTCGGCGTTCCTAAAATCGCCGGACTCGTGGCCCCCCAGAACGTAGCGGACGGGAAGCCCTTCAAGCTCTTTGATGGAAGGGGCAAGCACCCCTTCCCCCCGGAGGTCCGTCACCGTGACCTGGGCCCCGCTGCGCGCGAAAAACCGGGCCGACTCAAGGCCGCCGCCGTTCAGGCCAAGCCCCATGACGGTGACGCGCAGGCCGGGAATATCGCCGCGTTTAAATCTCAATCTCATATTCCTTCATTTCGGCCGGGTTGAGGTAGGACCTGACGTTGACGTTTTCCCAGTGGGCGTACCACTCCTTTTGGACCTGCGCCTTGATCGAGGCAAACTCCCGCAGGTCTTCGGAAAAAGGCCGTGATTTGAGCACCTCCTCGATGGCGGGGATATGGGGCGCCAGGAAGGTGCGTATCCGGTGGAGCAGCAAAACCGCAGGGGGCCTCCTCTGTTCCTCCGGCGCGGCAAGGTTGAAGCATATAGCCCGGTACTTGCAGGTAAAGGGATAGTAGGGATACAGGCGCTTGCCGTCGGGGAGAAAAAGCCTGCTCAGGAATTTGGTGATTTCCGCGTCGATCCAGATGCCCTGGATATAGTAGCCCGAACCGTGTTCCCCGATCCAGGTCTGCGAGATGGATTGAAGGATTTTGAAGCCGGAAGCCTCGGCCGGGACCGCCTCCAGGGGGATGACATGCGCTTCAAGGAATAATTTATCGGAGGTGTAGGCCGTGGTCCAGGTATTGTCCGCCGGGGCCTTGAGGAGCGTGTGCTCCCGGGCCTTCCAGTGAAGGTCGGCATGAAGCAGGAAAAGATAGGATGTGCCCTCGCAGTCGTATACGCGGTAGAACGCGGGGCGCAGAATGTCCGCCGGATCAAAAAAATAGCTCAGGCCCCGGAAAACATCCGGCGCGAGGCCCGCCATTTTCGGGATAAGGGAGCGCAGGTTTTTTATGTATTTTTTCCCCGGAACGAGTTTGCGCACGTCGTGATGGATGGGAAAGGAAGGCACGGAAAACGAGCCGGACAGTTTGAGAAAGAACTCCTCGTTGTGGGAAAAATGGCGGCTTAAAGGGGAGGGGGCCTCTGGAAGCGCGGCGAGGGTTTTGTTTATGTGTTTGTCGGTATAACCGATTCTGATTTTGCCTGCCGAGTCATTCATGGAAAACCAGGGCTGTAAAAACGAAGATTGCCGTGTCCTTTTGCCGCCAGCTTTCGGCCGGCAGGCCCGCCTTCAGGCAGCCGTGGGACAGAAACTGCTCGCGCCCCCAGCCCTGCTCCGTTGCCACCTGCGGGAGAAGGAGTCCTGACTGATAGCCCCGCCGGATGAGGATCCCGTGTTTTCCGGGAACCACGTCCCCGGCGTCGGCCTCCTCGAATTCCGACAGCACGCTGATTTCGATGGACAGGCTTTTGATTTCGTCCTTCCGCAGGGGGGGGAACCGGGGGTCCTCGAAGGCGCTTGCGAGCGCCATTTCCCGCACAAGCCCGCAGAGGGCTTTGCCCCTGCCGCTGAGGTTGCCGATGCAGCCGCGCAGATCGCCGGAGGGGCCGCGCAGGGTCACGAATACCCCGTGGCAACAGTCCTCCAGAAGCGCCGTGGGCGGCAGGTAGGTCGGCTCGCGTTTTTCCAGCTTTGCCTCAAGGGTTTCCCGCGCGCCGTGCAGCAGTATTTTTTTCTCCCCGCCGGAAAGCTCCAGGTCCATCACAGGCCCCCTATCGCCAGGGCGGCGTATTCCACGCGCTTGTCCGCCCCGGCATCGGAAACGCTGAAAGCCCTTCCCAGAAGCCGTACCTCCCCCGCGCCGGGAAAACCCAGAAAGAGGGCCGCAAGGCAGCCGACGCCGCAGGCGGTGAGGCGTTTTGAAAGTTTTTTTTCCATAAGTGCCTGCCCATTCTTTTTTTCGGCCAAAGCGATGATCTCGTCGGCCTCCTCCTGGGCCTTTTCGCTTTTCCTGCTTTCGCACAGATTCGTCGTGACGACGAAAAGGGTGGAGGAGAGTTCTTTTTCAAAGGCAAGGTAGAGGCCCTTGCCGAGGCTTTTGATGTTGGCAGTGGAGTCCCTGCCCAAAAGGACGGGGACGATTTTGACGCCGGGGAAGTAGCGCCCAAGGAAGGGGAGCTGGACTTCGAGGCAGTGTTCCTCAAGGTGGGGGATGTCGCTGCGGACGAAATTCGTCCCGCAGGAGAGAAGGCTTTCCACGCTTTTTTCCTCCACCTCGAAGCTGCCCGAGGGTACCGTGAACACCTGCGATTTTGGCAGGATGATTGCGTCGGTAAAGTCGCGGTGCACGGGGCCGACAAGCACCGCCCTGCGGATTTTTCTGTCTGCGGCCGCGAGAAAGGCCGCCGCCATAAGCGAGCCGCTTTTTTGATAGGCGGCGTGGGGCGAGACTATCGCGAAGGCCTTTCCCCGGGGAACGCCGCACTCCGCTTCGTGGCTTTGGAGCGCCGCCGAGAGGGCAGCGGCATCATTCGGATAAAAAAGCCCGTCAACCAGGGCTTCCCGCGTTTGTTTCCTGTCAAGATCGGCCATTTCTAAAAAGTATTGCAGAAACAAAATGATTTTTCAAGCAGCCGCGGCTCAGAAGCAGCAATTCCAAGTTTCAACTTATGGCAAGCGGAATTGTAAACACGCGGGGCCTGTCAGGCTGCATGGGCGGGCGGCAGCCCGAAGGGTTGCGGGCTTAAGCCCGCTTTGGTCTAGTGGCTTATGCGGTTTCGATCAGCCACTCGCCCAGCGTGCGGGTCCCAGGGTCAAACACGACCCCGGCCTTTACCAGCCTGCGCCCGTCCGCGCTGTACGGCACAAGGTAGCCCTTCCCGTCTATCTGTTTCAGCGCTTCCTCCGCGCCCCCGCTCCCGTCCAGCTTGAACTCGAACACATATATCCTGTCTTTGGTCTTCACCACCGCGTCCGCCCTCCCAACCGCGCTCCTC
>JAISXE010000268.1 GCA_031270615.1 Spirochaetia bacterium | reverse complement strand
GAATACACGGAGCGCTTGTATCGGGAGCTGTATATGGGCTATACTGAATTCAAGGAGTCGGACATGATAGTGAAAGGAATGCTGCTGACATACTCGGAAGAGGTCGCGCTGAAAACCCGCAGGGAAGAGGCGAAGCGCTACAAGGAAAGGGAAAAAAAGGTGATAGAGGAAACCAGGCTGGAAACCGCGAGAAAAATGAAAGATCTGAATTTTTCTGCGGACCAAATAGCAATCGTTTTCGGCCTTTCCCCTGATGAAATAGCAAAACTGTAGCCGGGCCGTAAAGCATAACCCAGGGACGCGCTTCGCGCGCTTTAAGCGAGCTTTTGCTTCGCCGCCCCAAGGTGACCAGGTTCCTCATCCCTAATTCCTAATTTTTCCCCTCCCCCTTCCCATAGATTTTTCCGCCTGGAACCGATATAATAATAAGAATGAATTGGAATACCTCGATACAGTTTATCCGCGATTTTATGCTGCCGGGGCTGGATATCCTGATTCTGGCTTTCCTGGTATACAAGAGCTACCAGATTCTTGTGCAGACCAGGGCCGTCCAACTGGTGAAGGGCGTGACGCTGATTGTTTTGATTTACGGCGCGGCTTTTTTCTTTAATCTGCGGACGCTGCTGTGGGTGCTGAATTTCATGGTTCCCGGTTTGGTTATCGGCCTTGCTATTATCTTTCAGCCGGAACTGCGGAAGATTTTTACCCGCATAGGCCAGGGGAACTGGTTCAAATTCCTGCACCAGGATACTTCGATCCAGTTTGAGGTTCTTGTGGGCGCGGCGGAGATGCTTTCGGCGCGCAGGCGGGGGGCGCTTATCGTCCTGCCCCGCCAGGTGGGTGTAAAAAACCAAATTGATACGGGGACGCGGCTGGACGCGGAGATTTCCTCGGCACTGCTTTTGACGATTTTCGCTTTCGATACGGCGTTGCACGACGGGGCGGTGATTATCGAGCGGGGGCGTATCGTCGCGGCGGGGTGTTTTTTGCCGCTGTCGGAGCAGCCGGATATCCGCAAGAACTTCGGGACCCGGCACAGGGCCGCGCTGGGCATGGCGGAGGAGAGCGACGCGGTGATTCTTATTGTGTCCGAGGAGACGGGGGCCATGTCCATTGCCTGCGAGGGCAATCTTTTGTATGATTTGTCCGCCGGGGAGATGACGCGGCGGCTGAAGGAACTTATGTCCGCCTCGCCGGAGGCGGCCGAAGATTCCCAGGGCGCCGGGGAGGCCGTCCTTGACGAAAAATAAATCCTTCCTTGAGGGGCTGGTCTCAAACTGGCCGGCCAAGGCGCTGTCCCTTGTGGCGGCGATTATGCTGTTTATTTTTAACAATTTTTCCTCGCTTCCCGAGCGTCTTATCAGCGTGGAGCTGCACGCGGTTTTTGCCGAGGGGCTGACGGCGGCCCAGCCCTACCCCCACAGGGTGCGGGTCGCAATCCGGGGAAACGCCAGGAGCGTTTCCGCCGCGAGCGAAGAGGACCTCAGCGCGGTTGCCGATTTTTCGCGTTTCACGGCGGAGGGCATGCACACGACGCCTGTCACGATTCAGAAGCGGGGCGTGCTGGAGGACCTGGACGCCATCGAGATACAGGTGGACCCCCTGGAGATTACCCTGCTGCTTGAGAAAAAGGCCAGAAAACGGGTCAGCGTTGTTCCTGTTTTCAAGGGCTTCCCCGCCACGGGCTACAGGCTGGAACACTACACGATAAACCCCCCAGGCGTCGACCTTGAGGGGCCTGCGGGGATCGTCGGAGCGGTTGATTCCATTTCCACGGAGGATATCGACCTGGCGGGCAAGCGGGACAGTTTCAACGCCCGCATCAGGCTGGTGAACGAGAATTCCCTGCTTGCGATTCCGGGGGGCGACACGGTGGATTTCCGGGGGCAGATTCTGGAGGTGGCGGAGCTGAAGACCTTTGAGGGCATTCCCCTTACGCTGCAGGGGCTGCCGCCGGCTTTGGATCCGGCGAACGGGCCGCCCGGGGGCTGGATTACCCTCCAGGGCGGGCAGAGCCTTTTTGAGAATTTCACGAAAGAGAAAATACAGCTTGTCGTAAACTGCGCGGAGGTGTCCGAACCCGGCAGATATGAGCTGCCGGTGCGGCCCGCGGTTCCCGATGGTATGACGGTGGCGCAGTTTGGGCCCGACCATGTAGCGCTTTTCATCCGCCGGGACGGGCAGGTAGAGTTTCGATGATTCTGGGAACGGGCATCGATATTGTCCGGGTAAGGCGGCTGGAGCGCTGGAGGGATATTCCCGGCCTGTGCGAAAGGTGGTTCCATCCCCGCGAGCTTGCGTATTCCCGCCGCCGGGGGAAGGGGGAGGCCGAAAGCCTTGCGGCCCGGTTCGCCGCGAAGGAGGCATTCGGCAAGGCGCTGGGGACGGGCCTGGCGGGTTTCGGCCTGAGGGAGCTTGAGGTTTTCGCGGAAGGGGGCGGCGGGCCGGGCCTGCGTCTTTCCGGCAGGGCGCTGGAGGCGCTGCGGGGCATGGGGGGAAGGAGGGTTTTCCTTTCATTGTCCCACGATAAGGATAACGCCATAGCGATGGTTATTATCGAAGGATGAGTGTAAGGATGGCTGAGGATAAAAGGCTGACGTATTTTCCAAAAACCAAATCCGAGTGCCCTGTGTGCGGCGCGCCGTTTTTCAAGGAGGAGCTTTTGACCGGGCGCGGCAGGATGATCGCCGGCGCCCTGACGCGGGATTTGCGCCGCCTGTACGAGCCTTCAAGAAAATTCGGGGAAATTTTCCCCCTCATATACACCATCACGGTGTGCCCCCGCTGCTGTTACGCGGCTTTCGCCGAGGATTTTTTCTCGCCGCCCCCGGACGCGCTTCCCGGGCTGGAGGCGGATACCGAAAAAAGGGAAAAGAGCATGCAGCGGCTTTTCGATGCCCTTGACTTTACCGAACCCCGCACCCTGAAGGAAGGCGCCGCCGCGTATTTCCTTGCCATGATGTGCTACGACCATTTTACCAAGGACCAATCGCCGACGATCAAACAGGCTGTCTGCGCCCTGCGGGCCGCCTGGATTTTCTGCGATCTGCACCGCAGGCTTCCTGCCGATAATTATGACTACCTTGCTTTGAACTTTTACCGCAAGGCCCGTTTTTTTTACGCCCAGGCCGTCGAGAAGGAACAGACAGGCACGGAGGGCATCGGTGCCATGAAGAACCTGGGGCCCGATTTGGAAAAAAACTACGGCTACGACGGGGTACTGTACCTGTACGGGCTGTTTGAGTATCTCCACGGTTCCCGGAAGGACAAAAAGAAACGCGCCGCGGCCCTTTCCCGGGCGAAGACAACGGTGGCGAAAATCTTCGGCATGGGCAAGGCCTCCAAGAGCAAACCGGCGGTTCTTCTTGACCGGGCAAAGGACCTGTACACGGACATTGCCAAAGAACTGGAAAAACTCGGCGGCGGAATCGACGGCATGGATGAACCCTCCGCAGAATGAGTGGCAGCAATGCCCGGTTGAACCCATGGCGCTTCATGCTATGAATGCGGGGCCTGCCAGGATGCATGGGCGGCAGACCGTTTTGCGCCACCAACACGGGCTGGTCAATCACGGAAATTGCGTGATTTTTCGGGGCTTCGCCCAGTGGTGGCAATCAGGGAAATCGCGGAAGGCGGTAAACCGCGACTGCGATTGCAGGCAATCGCGCCGCATTCAGGCAAGGTGTTGTCTATCCGGTAGAACCCTGGGGACTATCACGCGATTTCTCAGGATGCATGGGCGAGCAGCATCCCGCAGGGATGCGACCAGCCCCCGCAATTTCCGGGGCAATTTTTGCCAGGGCAAAAATTGCCCCCCTTGCGCATTCCGGCAAGACATGGTATAAAGGACGCAGGCCCACATTCGGAAAAAGGATGA